>NZ_JBAMDH010000020.1:0-126993 GCF_036961685.1 Massilia sp. DD77 | reverse complement strand
AGGTTTGTTTGAGCAGCGATACAAAAACAAACGGCGGGATTTCCCGCCGTTTCTCATTTGCGCTTCAAGAACGCCTGCTTCACCCTGGCCCGCCGGTGCTGGTCCTGCACATCATGCGCCTTCTTCTTGTCCAGCCCCAGGATCTTCTCGATGAACTCGAACCACACGAAGGCGAACACCATCAGCCCGACGATATACCACCAGGAGAGCTCGGCAAAGCGCCACACTTCAAGCCCGCGCAGGGTCACGAGGGCGGCAATCAGGATGATCAAGGGCATGATGAAACTCCTTCTATCCCACATCTTACCGAAATATAGTTCCATGCGGCAATTATTTGTGACTTATCGTTGCTAAACCGACCATCCCCGTTGCTTCATCGTTACAGAGTGTATCGGTTGATGAAGCGCAGACAGAAACCCTGTACTATCACTCCCGTGTTAAACCTGGAGAAACAAATGAAACGCTCCCTGATGTTGTGTGTTGTGTTGTCGGCCCTCGCGTCCACCAGCGCGTTCGCACAAGCAGACCTGGCGAAAGCCAAGAACTGCATGGCCTGCCATGCCGTGGCGAACAAGCTGGTCGGTCCATCCTACAAGGACGTTGCATCCAAGTACGCCGGCCAGAAAGCCGCGGAAGACAAGCTGGTGCAAAAGGTCATGAAGGGCGGCGCAGGTGTCTGGGGTCCGGTGCCGATGCCGGCGAACCCGCAGGTGAGCGAAGCGGAAGCACGCAGCCTGGTCAAGTGGGTCCTGGCGACCAAGTAAGCCGCACCCGCAATAAGAAAAGCGCGCCTGCGTGAGCAGAGCGCGCTTTTTTATTGGCAAGAAAGTCAGCGGATCACGTCGATACGGGTTCGCTTGCCGCCCTTGTAGGTGAACAGGGTGAGGGCGCCGTTCTGGATGTCCCCGAATTGATCGAACTGGACGGTGCCGGTCACACCCTCGTACTTGATCTTCTTCAGTTCCGGCAGGTACTTGGCCGGCTCGGCGGATTTCGCGTTCTGCATCGCGGCCGCCATCACCATCACCGAGTCGTACACATAGGGCGCGTACAGCTGCACGTCCAGGCCGGTCTTCTGCTTGAAGCGGGCGCGGAAGTCGGTCATCACCTGTTCCTGCGTCCCTTTCACGCCGCCCGCCTCGGCGCAGATCACCTTGCCGTCGGCCAGGGCATTGCCCGCCAGGCGGCCCAGCGCCTCGGTACACATGCCGTCGCCGCCCATGAAGATGGCGTTGATGCCCAGCGATTTCATTTGCTTGAGCATGGGGCCGGCCACCGAATCCATGCCGCCGAAGAACACCAGGTCGGGCTTCTTGGCGCGGATCGAGGTCAGGATGGCCGCGTAGTCGGTGGCGGTGGCGCTGGTGAATTCCTTGCCCACGATGCGCACGCCCGGCCCCTTGGCGCCCTTGACGAACTCGGTCGCCACGCCCTGGCCGTAGGTGGTGCGGTCGTCGATGACGGCGATGTTCTTCGCCTTCAGGGTCTCGACCGCGTACTTGCCCAGGGTGCCGCCCAGCTTGGAATCGTTGGCCACCACGCGGAAGGCGCCCGGGAAGCCCTGCTTGGTGTATTGCGGCGCGGTGGTGGCGGGCGAGATCTGCACCAGGCCGGCGTCGTGGTAGATCTTCGAGGCCGGCACCGTGGTGCCCGAGTTCAGGTGGCCGACGATGCCGTTGACCTTGGCGTCGACCAGCTTCTGGGCCACGGCGGTGCCTTGCTTCGGATCGCTGCCGTCGTCCTCGGCCAGCAGCTGGAACTTGACCTTCTGGCCGTTGATCGTGACGCCCTTGGCATTGAGCTCGTCGATCGCCATGCGGGCGGCGTTCTCGTTGTCCTTGCCGAGGTGGGCGTTGGGACCGGAGACCGGGCCCACATGGCCGATCTTGACGACCTGCTGCGCACCGGCGGCGCCTGCGAAGGCCATGGCGATGGCCAGCGCGATGAATTTGGTGCTCGACTGCATCTGTGTCTCCCTAAGGTGATGAACTGGGTACAGCCGGTATCGCGGCTCGTCAAAATTACAGCAATTTGCGGGCCTGGCATAGGGGAAAGCACATGTTCGTGGTTTATTGCACCTGAGCAGTGCAAGACGCATGGCGGCGGTGCGCCGGCGCGCCGCGTCAGCACAGGTCAGGCTGCAATACGGCGCTTCGCAACGCGCCTGAGCGGCTTGTCCAGCCGGCGGCTTTCCGCTTCGCCGACGGCCGCCAGGTAGCCGCGCGCCCAGGCGGCCTGGCGCGGCGCCTGCCCGTGACCGGCGGCCAGGCCGTCGAGCAGGCGGTCGGCCACCGCAAAATCGTTGAGCACGCCCAGGCGGTCCTGCAGCTTGGCCAGGCGGACGGTGTAGCGCTTCGTGCGCTTGGCAGGCAGCAGGTCGTGGAAGAACTCGGCCGCGTAGCGCGCTTTCTTGGCGGCGATGCGCACGCGGTGGCGCGCCGGGGCGTCCCGCGGATCGAGTTTGGCGATGCGCCGTGCCAGGCGTTGTTCGGCCTTGCGCAACAAGGGCCGGAGTCCGCGCGTGGCGCGCGCGGCCAGCGCCGAGTTCTTGGGCAGGGCGCCGCCCTCGCGCCACTGGCGGCCGCGCAGCCAGCCACCCAGCTGCAGCATCAGCAGCGTCGTGCGCGGCGCATGCAGCGTGTGCAGGAGTTGCTTGTGGGCGCCGTTCGCCTTGTCCTGCGCCGCACTGCGCAGCGCGGCCAGATCGGCGCCATCGGCGCAGCCGGTGCCATCGGCTGCATGATCGAGCGTGGACCCGGCCAGCACGTCCCAGTCGCGCGCGGCGCCCAGTTCCCCGGACAGCCAGTCGAGGCTGTCGAGCATCTCGGCGGGCGGCGCGGCCAGGTGCGCGAACATGTCCAGCAGGGCGCGCAGGCGGCGCAGGCCGACCCGCATCTGGTGCAGGCTCTCGACGTCCTTGCGCAGCACGCCGGGCAGGTTGGCCTCGACCTGGCGCAGGCAGCTCAGGCCGATGCGCTGGAAAGCGTCTTCCAGGCTCATGCGCGATCCCAGCCGGATGCGCTCCGCCTTGACCGCCGGCGCCGGCTCGTCCGCCAGCATGGCGTGGCCGCGCGCGGCCAGGCTGGCGCCGGCGAGTTCGAGCGGGATGTCCTGGTGCAGGGCCAGGGCCAGCGCGAACAGCTCGGCCGGATCGCCGCGCGCGAGCGCGAGTTCCAGTTCGGAGAGCTGCGCATGGCGGTCGCCGCAGGCGAGGTCGCCGGCGTCGAGGGCGCAGGCGAGCTGGCGGCCGTCGGGCAGGACGATGTCCCAGGTGGTGCGGCGTATGCTGCTCAGGAAGACCGGCTGCAGCCTGGCGGCGATGTCCTCGTCGGCGAGCAGTCGGGCCAGTGCGGCGGACTTGACCTGGCGCGCCAGCAGCGCGGGCTGGGGCTGGCCGCCGGGCAGGGCCGATTCCCAGGCGCCGCGCCCCTGCGGGGCCGACACGCTGCGCGCGATCTGGATCCAGCTGTCCTGCTCATCCTTGTTGCTGCGCACGCGCAAAGTAAGGCCATGCTTCCAGAGCTCGCGCTCCGGCGTGTCGTACCAGGTATCGGTCAGGTGATGCTCGCGCGGGGCGCCCCGGGCGCGCTCGGCCAGCACCGGGTGGCTGCGGATGCGCTCCAGGGCCGCCGGCGGAACCTTGAGTGTCAGCTCGGTTTCCATGGACGGGTCCTTTCCCGCCTAGTGGAGCATAAGCGGGGGAGGCGTGGCGCATGGATGGGTTCTCGGCGCCCGGCTAGGCAAAGCGCCGGTACCCGCGATCGGCGAAGTAGCCCGCGATCGCGTCGCAGGAAGCGGTCGGATCGCTCAGCCCGACATAGTAGTCGGGCCGCACCAGGTAGACGGCATTGCGCTCGAACCCCGCCTGCTCGTGCACGGCGCCCCAGGGGAAGACCTGGACCGGCAAGCCGTGGCGCAGGCACCAGTCGCGCAGCGCGGAGCGCGCCTCGCCGTAGACATGCACCTGCCAGCCGATGCGTGCGGGCTGGGCATGGTTGTCCTGCCCTTCGAGCATGGCCCAGGGCAGGCGGTCGCCGCCCTTGACCTTGCCGGCGGTGCCGTCGGACAGCGGGCTGTCGTGGTAGTGGATGGTGGTCTGGGAAATCGTCCGGAACACGAATTCGCGCGCCGCCTCGAAGCTGTAGGCGGCGTTGGCGACCGTGGGCGCGATGTGCATGCGCACGAAGTCGGCGAAGCCGCCCTCGGCTGTGATGAAGGTGAAGGCGCGGTCGGTGGTGTCGACCAGCCGGCGCGCGAAGGCCAGCCTTTCGGTCTTGTAGCTGTCGAGCAATGCGTCGCTGGCGTCGCCGCGCAGCACGTCGGCCAGCTTCCAGGCCAGGTTGATGGCGTCGCCGATGCCGGTGTTCATGCCCTGGCCGCCCGCCGGGCTGTGCACGTGAGCGGCGTCGCCGAGCAGGAAGACCTGGCCGTGCCGGTACCGGTCGGTCACGCGGTGGTGGGTGCGGTAGGTGGAGAACCAGTGGACCTGCTCGACCTTCACGCCCAGGCTTTCCATGGCCTTGTGGCTGACGTCCTCGAAGCTCAGGTCATCGGGCTGCTTGCCGGCGCCGGTGCGCTCGTCGCGGATGGTGCCGATCAGGCGGGCGCGGCCGTCGCGCGTATAGGGAAAGAGCAGCAGGAAGTCCGAGGTGTCGAGGGAGGCATGCACCTCGCTGCCGGTCTCCATGCCCCCGATCTGCACGTCGGCCACATAGAACAGGTGGGCGTAGGTGCCGCCGGGAAAACCGGCGCCGAGCTTGTGCCGTACGAAGGAGCGGGCGCCGTCGCAGCCGGCCAGGAAGCGGGCCGTGCACTCGCGCTCGCCTTGCGGCGTGTGCAGGCGCGCCACCACCTGGCCGCCACGGTCGTCAAAATCGACCAGTTCGGTGTGGCGCTGGACATCGACGCCGGCCAGCCGCAGGCGCCGCTCCAGCAGCCGCTCATGCCTGTCTTGCGGATAGATCAGCACGAAGGGATAAGGGGTGACGTCGCCGCCGGCCGCGAGGAAGGACAGGTGCGCCTTGCGCCTGCCCCGGACCCACAGGTTGATCGCCTCGGCCGGGGCGCCCTCGGCGGCGACCTCCTCGGCGATGCCGGTCTGGCGGTAGAGCTCCAGGGTGCGCGCCTGGACCACCATGGCGCGCGAGGTGGTGCCGGGTTCGGCCGCCTTGTCCACGATGCCCACCCGGATGCCCTGGTGGGTCAGCCAAAGTCCAAGGGCCATGCCGGTCGGACCCGCGCCTGCGATGAGTACGTCGTAGTCTTCCATGGCTTCCTCCCGGCTGTTCTCTCATCAGAGACGCCGGCCGGCGGAATGTTCCCGCGCGCGGCGCCTATTCGACGACCAAGGCGAGATCGCGTCCCTGCAAGGCCACCTGGCCGGCATAGTCGGCCGCATGGATGCGCAAGGTGTAATTTCCTGGAGTCAGCGCGCCCACCTTCCAGCTCCCCGCCTCGACTTCGCCGTCGTGCAGGCGGTTGTTTACAGCATAGTCGAACTGCGTGGATTTGCTGCCGTAGACCGTGATGCCGCTGGTCGGCGCATAGACCAGCTTGACGGCATCCGGATTGCGCGGCAGGCGGTCGTAGACCTGGGTGATGAGGGGCCGTTCGAAGCCCGCCACCGGCGCGCCGTCCGGCTGCAGGAGCTGGTAGCCCAGCTTGTACAGGCCGAGCTTGCGGCGCGCCAGGTTGCCGTCGACCTGGTCGTAGGCGTTGACCACGATGTGCACGTCGCCCAGGCTGCGCGGCACCCGTAGCGGCTGCCCTTTCTTCGCGGTGATGCGCTTGCCGGCGCTGTCGTAGAGCGCGATGCGCTGGATGGTCGGGGCCACCCCGTCCGAGAAGCCCACGAAAGGCAGGGTCAGCGGATTGACCACCATGCCGCCCTGGTAGTAGTCGAGGTGGACGTGGGACATGGCGTTGATGGTGCCGAGCGGGTCGCCCACCTGGAAGCGGGTGCCGCGCGGCACCCGCACGCGCTCGGCCTTGCCCTTGGCGTCCAGCAGGATCTGGAAGCGCGGATCGAGTGGCTTGCCGCGCGTGTCGCGCCCGACCCGCATGTGAATATAGGACAGCGGCCCCACGCTCAGGCCTTCGCCGAGCGCGCCGAAGGCCCAGTTGGCGTAGGGATCGGTCACTTTGCCGGGCAGGACTGCCAGCACCTTCGCGCCGACGTCGGCGCGCACGTCGAGGCCGGCATGGAAGTGGTCGCGGCTGTCGCCGTTGTAGCTGCCGCGCACTTCGCCCATCACGCCCACGACTTCGTGGGCCATGTCCTGCGGACCGACCGGCCAGGGCATGGGCTCGGTGCGGCGGACCAGGGGCGGCCGGCCTCGCGCCGGCGCCGCCTCGCCGGGGCGTGCCTGGGCCAGCCGGTGCACGCGCGGCGCGGCGGCGTCGCTGACGACCAGGCTGCCGTCGCGGTCGACCGCGATGGCGCGCGGGCCGAACAGCTGGACCGTGCCGTCGCTGCCGAAGCCCTCCGGGTCCGGCGCCAGGTCGGCGTCCTGCAGGGCGCGCAGCTCGCCGTCCGGCCTGCGCTGCAGGATGCGGCCGCCCGAGCCGGAGGCGATGTACAGGTAGCCGTCGCGGGTCACGGCTACCCCCACCGGGCGCCGCAGCATGGGGCGGCGCTCGGTCTCCAGCGGGGCGGCCACGGTCGAGACCAGGCCGTCGCGGCCGATCATGCGCACCGCGTGGTTGCCGGTGTCGGCCACATAGAGCGTGCCGTCGAGGGCGGCGGCGATCGCGCTCGGGGTGTCGAAGGCCGCTTCCAGCGCCGGGCCGTCCAGCTTGCCGGGCTTGCCGTTGCCGGCAATCGTCGTGACGCTGCCGTCCGGCCCGATGCGGCGGATGCGGTCGTTGTAGGTATCGGCGACGTAGACGATGCCGGCGGCATCCACGGCGACGCCGACCGGACCGTTGAACCGGGCCGCGCGGCCGACGCCGTCGAGGTAGCCGGGCGCGCCGCCGCCGGCCAGGGTGGTGACGCTGCCGTCGGGCGCCACCTTGCGGATCGCGTGGTTGCCGGTGTCGGCCACCAGCAGGTTGCCCTGGTGGTCGAGGGCGAGGGCGGAGGGCGTGTCGAAGGCGGCCGCCGTTCCCTTGCCGTCGGCGAAGCCTTCGCTGCCGCCGGCAAGGGTGCCGACCGTGCCGTCGGGGGCGATGACGCGGATGCGGTTGCTGTCGCCGCCGTCGGCGACATGGATGCGGCCTTGCGGGTCGATGGCGACGCCGTAGGGATCGCTGAAGCGGCTGCTCGCGGCCGGGCCGTCGGCAACGCCGGGCAGGCCGTTGCCGGCCAGGGTGCCGACGCGCGCGGGCCAGAAGGGCGTGGTCGCCGTGACGGCCGGCGCGAGCACGGCCACGCCGCCGGGGCCGCGCTCGACGAAGTCGGTGTAGTACAGGGCCGTGCCGACGGCCAGGAGGGCGGCGCCTGCGAGCGTCGCGATGAGGGTGCTTCGTTTCACTGGTGCGGCCGGGTGGATTGCTCAGGCCGCAATCTTAGCCGAAGGGTCGGGAATGCGGCGTCCGGACGGGGTGGAATGGCTGAACAGTGGGATGGGGGACTGTCGGGTTGGCAGGTTTTCCTGCCGACGCGGTCGACCAGCGGAAATATGGACGATGTGGGTCATTGCACGGGCTTGTTGAACGCGTCGGCGGAAGAGCCGCCAACCCTACGATTATTTGCCCAGCGTCTGCAGATGCGAGATTTCCTGCGCCACCGCCTGGCTCACCACCTCGCCGATGGTCTGCTCCAGGTTCGCGCGGATCTGGCCGGTGAAGCCGTCGAGGGCGCCGGCGACCGCCGCGGCGATGCCGTCGCGCAGGCGCTGCTCGATCACGAAATCGATCCGCCCCTGCAGCTGGGCCAGGATGCGTTCCGTCACGCGCCGTTCCAGCACGCTCCATTCCTCACCGGTCCAGCGCTCGACGGCGCGGCGCTCCAGCTGTTCGGCGCCGTCTTCCTGGGCGGGGGCAGGGGCGGGCGCGGCGGGTTCGGCCACGACTTCGGTCAGTACCGGGATGCTCGCGTCGAAAGGAGAAGGCTGGTTCATGACTGTCCTGCGACGAAGTGGGTCAGGGGATAGGACTGCTTCTTGTACGCGACGTAGCGCTTGCGGCCCTCGGCGGCATCCAGCTCGTCGGTCGAGATGATCTCGAACACGCGCGCGAACTGGTCGACCGTGCTCGGGGTGCGCTGCGTCAGGTTGACCAGCATCTCGTGGTGCGGCAGCGGCGCGGCCTCGTCGGCGGTGATGATCACCGGCGTCTGCGGCGCCAGCGGGTCGCCGGCCGGCACGTGCGGAATGAAATCGGTATCGCCGACCATCCACAGCGCCTCGTTCAGCGCCTGCGCCTGTTCCTCGCTGTCGGCCAGCACCACCACCTTGGCGCGCGCGGCGTAGGCCTTGCGCGCCAGGCGGCAGGCATAGGCCAGCTTGTCGGGGATGTTGGTATGGAAGTCGATCCGGGTCATGGCGTATGTCGAAATAAAACGGGGAGGACCAGCCTCCCCGGGTGCATCAGGCGTTCATGCCGCTGTGGCGCAGCAGGGCGTCGATCTGCGGTTCGCGGCCGCGGAAGGCCTTGAAGGATTCCAGGGCCGGGCGCGAGCCGCCCACCGCCAGGATCTCGCGCTGGAAGCGGCGGCCGGTCTCGGTCAGCTGGTCGACGCCGTGCTCCAGGGCTTCCTCGAAGGCCGCGTAGGCGTCGGCCGACAGCACCTCGGCCCACTTGTAGCTGTAGTAGCCGGCCGCATAGCCACCCGCGAAGATGTGGCTGAACGAGTGCTGGAAGCGGTTGAAGGCGGGCGGGGTGATCACCGCGAACTGCTTGCGGATGTCGTCGATCAGCTCCTGCACGGTGCGCTCGCTGTTCGGGTCGAAGTCGTAGTGCAGGTGCATGTCGATCAGCGAGAACTCGACCTGGCGCAGGGTCTGCAAGCCGGCCTGGAAGTTCTTGGCCGCCATCATCTTGTCGTAGAGCGCGCGCGGCAGCGGCTCGCCCGTCTTCACGTGCGCGGTCATCTGCTGCAGCTTGTCCCACTCCCAGCAGAAGTTCTCCATGAACTGCGAAGGCAGCTCCACCGCATCCCACTCCACGCCCGAGATGCCGGACACCGACAGCTCCTCGACTTCGGTCAGCATGTGGTGCAGGCCGTGGCCGAATTCGTGGAACAGGGTGATGACTTCGTCGTGCGTGAACAGCGAAGGCTGGAGCTTGCCGTCGACCTTCGCCGGCGGCGTGAAGTTGCAGGTCAGGTAGGCGATCGGGGTCTGGACGATGCCGCCGGTCGCCAGGCGGCGGCCGCGCGCGTCGTCCATCCAGGCGCCGGGCGCCTTGCCGGGACGGGCGTACAGGTCCAGGTAGAACTGGCCGATCAGCTGGCCGTCGCGCTCGATGCGGAAGAAGCGCACGTCCGGGTGCCATACGGGGGCCTGGTCAGGCAGGATGCGCACCGAGAACAGGTCCTGGATCACGGTGAACAGGCCTTCGACCACTTTCGGCTCGGGGAAGTATTCCTTCACTTCCTGGGCCGAGAAGGCGTAGCGCTGCTCGCGCAGCTTTTCCGAGGCGAAGGTCACGTCCCAGGACTTCAGCTCGTCGATCGCCAGCTCGTCGCGGGCGAAGGCGCGCAGCTCTTCCAGGTCTTTCTCGGCGAAGGGGCGGGCGCGGCGCGCCAGGTCTTCGAGGAACTCGACCACATGGAGCGGGCTCTCGGCCATCTTCGGCACCAGCGAGACCTCGGCGAAGTTCGCGTACTCCAGCAGCTGGGCTTCCTCGTGGCGCAGCTTGAGCAGCTGGACGATGACGCTGGAGTTGTCCCACTTCTCGCGCTGGCTGAACACCACGCCTTCTTCCGACGCCTTGGTGGCGCTGGCGCGGTAGATCTTCTCGCGCAGCGCGCGGTGGTGGGCCTGCTGCAGCACCGGGAAGTAGGACGGGAAATGCAGGGTGAACTGCCAGCCGGCCTTGCCGTCCTGTTCGGCGGAAGCGCGGGCGGCCTGCTTGACGTCCTCGGGCAGGCCGGACAGCTCGGCTTCGTGCTCGACCAGCAGCTTGAAGTCGTTGGTGGCGTCCAGCACGTTTTCCGAGAAGCGGGTCGACAGGGCGGCCTGCTGTTCCTGGATCTCGGCGAAGCGCTGCTTCTTATCGGCGGGCAGTTCGGCGCCGCCCAGGCGGAAGTCGCGCAGGGCGTTCTCGATGATGCGCTTGCGCGCGGCGCTCAAGCCGGCGTAGTCCGGGCTGTTCCGCAGCGCCTTGTACTTGGCGAACAGCGCCTCGTTCTGGCCCAGTGCGGTCCAGAACTCGGTGACCTTGGGCTGGTTCTCGTTATAGGCGGCGCGCAGCTCGGGCGTGTCGGCCACGTGGTTCAGGTGGTTGACCACGCCCCAGGCGCGGCCCAGCCGCTCGGTGGCTTCCTCGAGCGGGACCACGAAGCCGTCCCAGCTTACCGTATCGGCGGGGGCTTCCAGCCGGGTCACGACCGCGGCGGCTTCCTTGATCAGCTGTTCGATCGCCGGCGTGACGTGTTCCGGACGGAACTGGTCGAAGCGCGGCAGGCCGGAAAAATCGAGGAGGGGATTGCTGGTCTCGAGGCTCATGGTCTTCCTTCCTGAATGGTTATGCCAGGCCGGGCTTCGGTTCCATTCCCTTTGCCTGGCCGCTTGCTTGGCTGGAGTGTACGCGCTCGGCGGACTCCACGGTATTCATCAACAGCATGGTAATCGTCATCGGGCCGACGCCGCCCGGCACCGGGGTGATGTGCGCGGCCACGTCGCTCACGCCGGCGAAATCGACGTCGCCGCACAGCTTGCCGGCGTCGTCGCGGTTCATCCCGACGTCGATCACGATCGCGCCCGGCTTGACCATGTCGGCGGTGAGGGTGTTGCGGCGGCCGACGGCGGCCACGACCACGTCGGCCTGGCGGGTGTGGTAGCCCAGGTCCGGCGTGGCGCTATGGCAGATGGTGACGGTGGCGTTGGCTTGCAAGAGCAGCAGGGCCATCGGCTTGCCGACGGTGTTGCTGCGGCCGATGACGACGGCGTGCTTGCCGCGCAGGTCGATGCCGGTGGTCTCGATCAGCTTCATGCAGCCGTAGGGGGTGCAGGGACGGAAGCCCGGCAGGTTGGCGACCAGTTCGCCGGCCGACAGCACCGAGTAGCCGTCCACGTCCTTGCTGGTGGCGATGGCTTCGATGACCTTGCTCGGGTCGATGTGCCTGGGCAGGGGCATCTGGACCAGGATGCCGTGGATCGCCGGGTCCGCGTTCAGCGCGGCGATGCGCTCGAGCAGGGCTGCCTCGGTGAGATCGGCGTCGTACTTTTCCAGCACCGAGTGGAAGCCCACGTCGCCGCAGGCCTTGACCTTGTTGCGCACGTAGACGTGGCTGGCCGGGTCTTCGCCGACCAGGATCACGGCCAGGCCGGGCTGCTTGCCGGCGGCGGTCAGCTTGGCGGCGCGTTCCTTGATATCGGCGCGCAGTTGTTGGGAAAGGAGGACTCCGTCGATCAGTTGGGCAGGCATGGGTAGGCTCGGGACTGGGCAAAAGTGAAATTATACGGCCCCGGCCCCGGGTGTGCTCTATCGCGCGCCGCGAGGGGGCAAGCATTGTCATATTCATAGTTCAACGCTGCATACCAACTCCCGTCGTCCCGGCCTCCGCCGGGACGACGGTTTTTCTGCCATAGGTGAGAGCGAGCTTTGTCGTATTGACGCGGATGTTTCATTATAGGATCGACAAGCATGGGAGTTTGTCATGGGGCACCCAAAAATGTGCGGTCGCAGCATGCAATCTCACATTATGAAACGACATATCGCAATTTGAAAAAGAAAAATACCACTGGTAGAATCCAAGGGTTTATTAATCGATATTTGAAATTTCACCACTTCGCCGCCAGCCAATAATTAGGGAACGGGTGGGGCGCATACTCAAGGAGACGCATTAATGTCAGCTCAACTCGACCAGTTGACGGCACAAGCTGCCAACGACCCGGACACCCTCGAGACCCAGGAATGGCTCGACGCCCTGGAAGCGGTGATCGAACATGAGGGTACCGAACGCGCCCACTACCTGATGGAGCGCATGGTCGACCTGGCGCGCCGCCGCGGCGCCCACATCCCGTTCTCGAGCAACACCGCCTATGTCAACACCATCCCGGCGCACCTGAACCAGAACTGCCCGGGCAACCTCGAATACGAAGAGCGCCTGCGCTCCTGGATGCGCTGGAACGCGATGGCGATGGTGGTCAAGGCCAACCGCGCCGACGGCGACCTGGGCGGCCACATCTCGTCCTTCGCCTCGCTGGCCAACATGCTGGGCATCGGCTTCAACCACTTCTGGCACGCCCCGACCGAAGAACACGGCGGCGACCTGCTCTACATCCAGGGCCACAGCTCGCCCGGCATCTACGCCCGCGCCTACCTCGAGGGCCGCATCACCGAAGAGCAGATGCTGAACTTCCGCCGCGAAGTCGACGGCAAGGGCCTGTCGTCCTACCCGCACCCGAAACTGATGCCGGACTTCTGGCAGTTCCCGACCGTGTCGATGGGCCTGGGCCCGTTGATGGCGATCTACCAGGCGCGCTTCCTGAAGTACCTGCACGCGCGCGGCATCGCCAACACCGAAGCCCGCAAGGTCTGGGTCTTCTGCGGCGACGGCGAGATGGACGAGCCGGAATCGATGGGCGCGATCGGCATGGCGGCGCGCGAGCGCCTCGACAACCTGGTCATGGTCGTCAACTGCAACCTGCAGCGTCTGGACGGCCCGGTGCGCGGCAACGGCAAGATCATCCAGGAACTCGAAGCCGACTTCCGCGGCGCCGGCTGGAACGTGGTCAAGGTCATCTGGGGCTCGCAATGGGACGCCCTGCTGTCGCAGGACAAGGACGGCATCCTGCAGCGCGTGATGATGGAAACCGTCGACGGCGAATACCAGAACTACAAGGCCAAGGATGGCGCCTACGTGCGCAAGCACTTCTTCGGCAAGCATCCGAAGCTGCTCGAGATGGTCGCCAACATGAGCGACGACGACATCTGGCGCCTGACCCGCGGCGGCCACGACCCGCACAAGATCTATGCCGCGTTCAAGAACGCGCAGGAGAACAAGGGTTCGCCGACCGTGCTGCTGGTGAAGACCGTCAAGGGCTTCGGCATGGGCAAGTCGGGCGAGGCGCGCAACACCGCGCACCAGACCAAGAAGCTGGACGACGAGGCGATCCGCGAAATGCGCGACCGCTTCAACATTCCTATCCCGGACGACAAGCTGGCCGAGATCCCCTTCTTCAAGCCGTCCGACGACGCGCCTGAAATGAAATACCTGCACGAGCGCCGCAAGGCCCTCGGCGGCTACCTGCCGCAGCGCCGCGCCAAGGCCGACGAAGCCCTGGTGGTGCCGAAGCTGGAAACCTTCAAGTCCGTGCTCGAGCCGACCGCGGAAGGCCGCGAGATCTCGACCACCCAGTCCTACGTGCGCGTCATCACCAGCCTGCTGAAGGACCCGAGCATCGGCCAGCGCATCGTGCCGATCCTGGTCGACGAATCGCGTACCTTCGGCATGGAAGGCCTGTTCCGCCAGATCGGCATCTTCAACCAGCAGGGCCAGCTCTACGAGCCGGTCGACCGCGACCAGGTGATGTACTACCGCGAAGACAAGGCCGGCCAGATCCTGCAAGAGGGTATCAACGAAGCGGGCGGCATGAGCTCGTGGATCGCCGCGGCGACCTCGTACTCGTCGAACAACCGCACCATGATCCCGTTCTACACCTTCTATTCGATGTTCGGCATGCAGCGCGTCGGCGACCTGGTGTGGCTGGCGGGCGACATCCGCGCCCGCGGCTTCCTGATGGGCGGCACCGCCGGCCGCACCACCCTGAACGGCGAAGGCCTGCAGCACGAGGATGGCCACAGCCACATCATCGCGGCCACGGTCCCGAACTGCCTGCCCTACGATCCGACCTTCGGTCACGAAGTCGCGGTGATCATCCAGGACGGCCTGCGCCGCATGGTGGAAGAACAGGAAGACGTGTTCTACTACATCACCATCATGAACGAGAACTACCAGCATCCGGGCCTGAAAGCCGGCCAGGAAGAGGGCATCCTGAAGGGCATGTACCTGCTCCAGGAAGGCGAACAGCAGGCGCAGAACCGCGTGCAGCTGATCGGCTGCGGCACCATCCTGCGCGAGTCGATCTTCGCGGCCGAGCTGCTGAAGAACGACTGGGGCGTGGCTGCGGACGTGTGGTCGGCGCCGTCGCTCACCCTGCTGGCCCGCGATGGCCAGGACGCCGAGCGCTGGAACATGGTCAACCCCGATGCCGAGCAGCGCGTGCCTTACGTGACCTCGCTGATGCAGAACACCACCGGCCCGATCGTCGCGACCACCGACTACATGCGCATGTTCGCCGAGCAGATCCGCGCCTTCATGCCGAAGGACCGCAGCTACAAGGTGCTGGGCACCGACGGCTTCGGCCGCTCGGATTCGCGCGTCAAGCTGCGCGAGTTCTTCGAGGTGAACCGCTACTACATCACCGTGGCGTCGCTGCGCGCGCTGGCCGATGAGGGCAAGATCGAGCGCTCGCTCGTGGCGCAGGCGATTGCCAAGTACGGTATCGATCCGAACAAGCCGAATCCTGTGACCCAGTAAATGCTCCGTCGTCCCCGCGCAGGCGGGGACCCAAGTTTGCGTGCGTAGCTACAGCTTACGTTCTGGCTATGCTAAGAAACTTGGGTCCCCGCCTTCGCGGGGATGACGTGTGGCGCACTCAAATAAGAACGGAGCTAACACTATGAGCATTGTGGAAGTCAAAGTCCCCGACATCGGCGACTTCAAGGAAGTCGAAGTGATCGAGCTGATGGTCAAGCCGGGCGACACCATCAAGGTCGACCAGTCGCTGGTCACCGTCGAATCGGACAAGGCCAGCATGGAGATCCCGTCCAGCCATGCCGGCGTGGTCAAGGAAATCAAGGTCAAGGTCGGCGACAAGGTGGCCGAAGGTTCGCTCGTGCTGATGCTGGAAGCCAGCGGCGGCGCGCCTGCCGTCGCCGCACCTGCCGCCGCACCTGCCACAGCATCTGCGCCGGCCGCGGCGCCTGCCGCCCAGGCTCCGGCCGCTGCGGCGCCTGCAGCCGCTCCCGCTCCTGCCGCGGCGCAGGCCATAGCACCTTCGCAAGGCGTCACCGGCAACAAGGCGCACGCCTCGCCGTCGATCCGCAAGTTCGCCCGCGAACTGGGCGTGGACCTGGCGCGCGTGCCGGGCAGCGGTCCGAAAGGCCGCATCACCCAGCAGGACGTGCAGAACTTCGTCAAGGGCGTGATGGCTGCCGGCCCGACCGCCGCGGCCCCGGCCAAGACCGGTGGCGGCGGAGGCATGGACGTGCTGCCGTGGCCGTCGCTCGACTTCTCGAAGTTCGGCCCGACCGAGACCGTGGCCCTGCCGCGCATCAAGAAAATCTCGGGTCCGAACCTGCACCGCAACTGGGTCATGATCCCGCACGTCACCCACTTCGACGAAGCGGACGTGACCGACCTGGAACAGTTCCGCGTCGACTCCAACGCCGCGCTGGCCAAGCAGAAGTCCGCCGTCAAGCTGACCATGCTGGCCTTCGTGATCAAGGCGTCGGTCGCCGCGCTGAAGAAGTTCCCGCAATTTAATTCGTCGCTGTCGGAAGACGGCGCCAGCCTGATCGTCAAGCAGTACTTCAACATCGGCTTCGCGGCCGACACCCCGAACGGCCTGGTGGTCCCGGTCGTGAAGGATGCCGACAAGAAGACGATCTCGCAGATCGCCGTCGAGATGGGCGAGCTGTCCGCGCAGGCGCGCGACGGCAAGCTTTCGCCGGCCGCGATGCAGGGTGCGACCTTCACCATCTCGTCGCTGGGTGGTATCGGCGGCACCGCGTTCACGCCGATCATCAACGCGCCGGAAGTGGCCATCCTGGGCCTGTCCAAGTCGGCGATGAAGCCGGTATGGGACGGCTCGAGCTTCCAGCCACGCCTGATGCTGCCGCTGTCGCTGTCCTACGACCACCGCGTGATCGACGGCGCCGGCGCCGCACGCTTCGCCGCGTACCTGGCCGAGGTGCTGGCCGACCTGCGCAAGACCCTTCTGTGATTGGAGCGCGTTCATGAGCACTGTTGAAGTAAAAGTCCCGAACATCGGCGACTTCAAGGATGTGGAAGTGATCGAGCTGCTGGTCAAGGCGGGCGACACCATCAAGGTCGACCAGTCGCTGATCACCGTCGAGTCCGACAAGGCCAGCATGGAGATCCCGTCGACCCATGCGGGCGTGGTGAAGGAACTCAAGGTCAAGGTCGGCGACAAGGTCAACGAAGGCTCGATGCTGCTGGTGCTGGATGAATCCGGCGCCGGCGCCGGCGCTGGTGCACCTGCACCTGCGCCGGCCGCTGCCGCGCCTGCGGCCGCTCCGGCCCAGGCATCGGCACAAACCCCGGCCAACAAGCCGGCCGATTCGTACGCCCCGGCCCACCCGACGCCGTCCGCACCCGCGGCCCCGGTGCCGGGCGCCGCCAGCTACAGCGGCCCGGTCGATATCGAGTGCGAGATGATGGTGCTGGGCGCCGGCCCGGGCGGCTATTCGGCCGCCTTCCGCGCCGCCGACCTCGGCATGAACACCGTGCTGATCGAGCGCTACGCGACCCTGGGCGGCGTCTGCCTGAACGTGGGCTGCATCCCCTCGAAGGCGCTGCTGCATGTGGCCCACGTGATCGACGAGACCGCCCACATGGGCGACGTCGGCGTCACCTTCGCCAAGCCGGAAGTCGACATCGACAAGCTGCGCGGCTTCAAGGACGGCGTGGTCAAGAAGATGACGGGCGGCCTGAATTTCATGGCCAAGTCGCGCAAGGTCAATGTGGTGCAGGGCGTGGGCCAGTTCCTGAGCCCGAACCACGTCGAAGTGAGCACGCCCGACGGCGGGAAGAAGGTCATCAAGTTCCAGAAGGGCATCATCGCCGCCGGTTCGGCCGTGGTGAAGCTGCCTTTCGTGCCGGAAGACCCGCGCATCGTCGATTCGACCGGCGCGCTGGAGCTGCGCCAGGTGCCCAAGCGCATGCTGGTCATCGGCGGCGGCATCATCGGCCTGGAGATGGCGACCGTGTACTCCACGCTCGGCGCGCGCATCGACGTGGTCGAGATGATGGACGGCCTGATGCAGGGCGCGGACCGCGACGCGGTGCGTGTCTGGCAGAAGCACAACGCCCACCGCTTCGACAACATCATGCTGAAGACCAAGACCGTCGGCGTGGAAGCGCTGCCGGAAGGGATCAAGGTCACGTTTGAAGCGGCGGAAGCCGGCGCCACCGCGCCCGAGCCGCAGCTCTACGACCTGGTGCTGGTGGCCGTGGGCCGCAGCCCGAACGGCAAGAAGGTCGGCGCCGACAAGGCCGGCGTGGCGGTGAGCGACCGCGGCTTCATCCCGGTCGACAGCCAGATGCGCACCAACGTGCCGCACATCTTCGCGATCGGCGACCTGGTCGGCCAGCCGATGCTGGCCCACAAGGCGGTGCACGAGGCGCACGTGGCGGCGGAAGCGGCCCACGGCGAGAAGGCGCACTTCGATGTCAAGGTGATCCCGTCGGTGGCCTACACCGATCCGGAAGTGGCCTGGGTCGGCATCACCGAGGAAGAAGCCAAGGCCAAGGGCATCAAGGTCGAGAAGGGCCACTTCCCGTGGTCCGCCAGCGGCCGCGCCGTGGCCAACGGCCGCGACGAAGGCTTCACCAAGCTGCTGTTCGACGCCGACACCCACCGCATCATCGGCGGCACCATCGTCGGCACCAGCGCGGGCGACATGATCGGCGAAGTGGCGCTGGCGATCGAGATGGGCGCGGATGGCGTGGATATCGGCAAGACCATCCACCCGCACCCGACCCTGGGCGAGTCGATCGGCATGGCGGCGGAGGCGTACGAAGGTACGTGTACGGATCTGCCGCCGCCGCGCAAGCGTTGATGGTTTTCTGAGCGTGTAGAAACGGGACCTCTTGGGTCCCGTTTTTTTATGTGTTGTTGGCTGCGTGCCAACTTGGGTCCCCGCCTTCGCGGGGATGACGGGCGTAAGTAGGTGGTGCAATCAAGCCTTACCCTTGGCGCTTGAACGTCATCCCCGCGAAGGCGGGGACCCAATTCCGCAGCGCAGTGAGAACACCAACGCCAGCTACATCTGCCTGAACAACTCCACATAATTCCTGCTCACCACCAGCTCCTCCTTCCGCCCCTTGAGCCTGACCAGCATCCTCCCGCGAAAATCCGTCCTGGTCCCCGCCACATGCTTGGCCGCCACGATCACCCCGCGGTGGATCTGCCAGAACTGCTGCGCATCCAGCTGCTCCCTCAGCTTGCTGAGCGGCGTACGGATCAGGCTTTCTCCATCCGCCAGGAACACGCTGGTGTACTTGTCGTTGCTCTGGAAGTAGATCACCTCGTCGATGGCGATGAGGCGCGTTTCCTGCCCCTGCGCCGCGCGGATCCACTGCAAGGGCGCCGGCGCGGGCGCCGCCACCCCGAGCTGCCGCAGCAGCGCCTGCAGCGCGTCCGCCGCCAGGGCGGGCGCCGGCAAGGTCTGCTTGAGCCGCTCGACGGTGCGCGCCAGGCGTTCCAGCCCGATCGGCTTGAGCAGGTAGTCGAAGGCGGCATGCTCGAAGGCCTGCAAGGTGTAGTGATCGTAGGCCGTGGTGAACACCACGCGCGGCGGCTTCGCTCCCTCGCACAGCCGCGCCGCCAGTTCGATCCCGGTCAAGCCCGGCATCTGGATGTCGAGGAACACCACGTCCGGCGCCAGTTCGTCGATCAGCGCCAGCGCCTGTACGCCGTTGGCGGCGCGCGTGACGCGCAGTTCCGGCCAGGCGATGGCCAGCTGGGAGGCGAGATAGTCGAGCAGATGCGGTTCGTCGTCTGCAATCAGGGCGCGGGGATGGTCGATGGCGGCACCGTGGAAAGAGGAAGCAGCAGGCGCGCGGTGACGCCGCCGGCCGGGTTTTCGAGAAGCTGGAGCTGGCCGGCCAGCTGGCGCAGCCGTTCGCGCAGGTTGGCCAGGCCGACCCCGCCGCCGGGACGCGGTGTGGCCGTGCGCAAGCCCTGGCCGCTGTCGCAGACTTCGACGCACAGCATGGCGCCGTCCAGGCGCGCCCGCAGCACGATCTCGCCACCCTCCAGCTTGGGCTCGATGCCGTGCATGATCGCGTTCTCCACCAGGGGCTGCAGCAGCATCGGCGTCATCGGCAGGGCGCGCAGCCCGGCATCGAGCTCGATGCGCCAGCGCAGGCGCCCGCCCAGGCGCACGCCCAGCACGTCGAGGTAGGCGCCCGCCAGGTCGAGCTCGCTGCCCAGGGTCGCGTGCTCGGCGCGGCTGGCGGCCAGGCCGGCGCGCAGGTAGTCGATGAAGCGTTCCAGCATGCGGCGCGCGGTGGCCGGCTGGCTGTCGATCAGGCTGACCACATTGGCCAGCGTGTTGTACAGGAAGTGCGGTTCGATCTGGGCCTGCAGCGCGCGCAGGCGCGCCTCGGCGATCAGCCGGCCCGCGGCGGCGATCTGTTCCTGCTGGCGCGCATTGTCGGCCGCACGCCGCAGGCGCCGCTCGCCGGCGGCCAGCACCATGACCATCAAGACCGCCGTCATCAGGGCGAAGGCCAGCAGGAAGGTGAGGGTGGCGCTGTACTGGAAAAAGCGCAGCGGGCTCTTGCCGACGACCAGCGCATTGCCGAAGGGGATGCCGATCACGCTGGCCAGGGCGATCGCCAGCACCTGGGCGGCGCGGAAGCGCCACGGCTTCCCGCGCGGGAAATAGCGTTCCAGCAGCTCCAGCATGGCGTGGATCATGAAGCCGATCAGGTTGCTGATCACGAGGGTGGCGAACAGCAGCCGCGCGAAGGACATGCCCGACCTGCCCATCAGTTTTTGCAGGATGGTCAGCCCCAGCGCGAGCAGGCTGCTCCAGATTGCCGTGTAGAGCAGGTTGCGCAAGAGCGAGGAAGGCCAGCGCCGGAACAGCGGAATCAGTTCCAGGGGATGGTGGCCGCGCTCGCGGGCAGGACTGTCGGCAACGGATTCGTGGGAAGTGATCATGCGGACACGAAATTACCATGAAAGCAGTGTGGTGTGCGATAGGGCAGCCTTGCCAGCGCGACCGGACCCTCCTTGATGCGCGCCGCATCGAAGACCGTCATCACGCTGGCGCCGGCGCGCAGGTCTTGCGCCACGCCGACCAGGTAGCCGTCGGTCTCGCTGCGCGCATGGCGGCGGGCCACCAGCACATGTTCCTCCACCTGCCAGCCGTCGCCGAAGCAGTAGCTATCCAGCTTGCCGCTGTCGGTGTCGATCAGGTGAACGGTGTCGAGCCGGTCGTGGGCATTGCGCGCGTCGCTGCCCAGCAGGGCCAGGCGCCGGTGGCGGCTGCCCACCACCTGCGGCATCACGCGCGGAAACTCGCTCGGGCCGAGCAGGCGGCTGGTGCGCGCCTGGCCCGCCGCGTAGTCGAGGCAGACCTGCACGGCCTGGCTGCGCGTAGGCGAGGGCGGGCGGCGTTCGCCGGCCATCAGGCCGCCGAGTTCCTTCAGGATGTCGCCCTCGTGCAGCACCACGTCGAAGCGGGTGCAGGCGCCGTCCTCCCAGGCGTTTCCGAAGTGGAACACCATCGCGGGCGGCAGCTCGAACACCCGGCGCACGGCCAGCGACGCCTTGTCGACCACGAGCACGCGCAGCGGCCGCGCCGACGGGCCGTCGCCGGCCCAGGCATGGCGTTCGGCGAAACTCATGCTGGCGCCCGGCTGGAGGTCGTAGGGCGGGATCAAAAAGATCAGATGCTTCGCGCTCACCGCGAAGTCGTGCACCATGGCTTGCTGCGGCACCGGGATGACGGCGGTGCGCAGGACTTCGCCGCCGGCGCCGATCTGGTAGAGGGCGATGCGCTCGGCGCCCGGCATTGCGCCGAAGTTCCACATGCCGCCCTGCGGATCGATCTTCGGATGGGCCGAGAAAGGCATCGCGCGCAGGTCCTCGCGCCAGGTGGTGATGCCGCGCGTGGCGAGCGTGTCCGGGTCGATCTCGATGGCCGACCCGCCTTCCCACAGCGCGTACAGGCGGCCGCCGAAGGGCAGGAGATTGGTGTTGGCGGCGTTCAGGCTGTCGTTGTCGCGAAAACCGCGCCGCATCACGTGGGTGCCGAAAGAGGGATACAGGAATTGGCCGGCTCGCGATTCGTCCAGGAAGCGGGGCGTCTCCACGAAGCGCCCCTGGTGCTGCACCTTGCCCTCCCGGATGCGCCAGCGCTGGACGAAGCCGTCGCCGTCGAACCAGTGGTGGTGGCGTTCGCCGCCGAGCTCGAAGCGGCCCGGGCCGTTGCGGTAGAAGCTGCCCTGGAGGTCGGCGGGCAGGCGCCCGCTGAGGCGCGCCTCGCCGGCCTGGCTGCCGGCGACACCGGCATAGACGGCCAGCGACGGGTCGCGCACCAGGGCGGCATGGAAACGGCGGTAGGTGTCCTGGTCGGCGCGGGCGCCGCCGGCCAGGGCAAGGAGTCCCGCGCCCAGGCCGGCATCGAGGAAGCGGCGGCGGTCCATGCCGGCCTCAGCGCAGGCTGACGGTGGCGCTGGCGCCGCCGGCGGCGACCGCGAACCGGGTCTGCTCGAAGGAGGGCGGGCCCATGTGGCCGAACGCGTTGTTGCTGAACGCGTGCTGTTCGGACGGGATGCCCATCAGGTTGCGGTCCATCTTGCCGTTGCCGTTGGCGTCGTGGAACAGGGCGAAACCGTAGTCTCCCGCCGGCAGGTCCTTGATCAGCACGTTCACCGCGCCGGTACTGGCCGGCACCCGCGCCACCTTGGCCGGACGCTTGAGGAAGCTTTCGGCGGAATCGTAGACGGCCACCATGATGCTGCCCTCGGAGGATTTGACGTCGTCGACGCGGATCGCGAGGTCGCCCGCGTGGGCGGCGGCGCAGGAAAGGACGAGGGCGAGGCAGCTTGCGTTGCGGAACAGTTTCATGGTGGTCTCCAGTCGGTTGGGATGGAGACACTGTAGCGGGCGGCCTGGCCGCCGATGCGGGCTTGCGACGGGAGGCCGCCCTGGCGGCGCGAGTTGCGTGCCGGCGGCGCGAAATGCGGCGGCCGAAGCGTGCGCCGGTTGCCGCCGGCTGGCGACACGCTATCATGGGGGCGTGAGGCGGCAATTCCTTGCCGCGGTCGCGTCTGGCTCAGGAGGCTGACATGGACGAACACGGCAATGACTACATCGGCACGGTCTTCGTGCTGCCCGAAACGCGCTGCTTCGAACTCAAGACCACGATCCGCGGAGAACCCGTGACCGTGACCGGGACCATTTCGCAGCACCTGGCGGCGAAATTCGACGACCAGGGACGGGATGGCATCGACCCGCGCCAGGTGGCGCTGGCCCCGCGCCGGGTGGAGGTGGTGACCCGCGAGATCCACGAACGGCACCGCGCATCGCGCACGGTGCACTGCCTGACGCGGGTGTACGACCTGGAAGACCTGGGCGCGGCGAAACCGGTGCCGGTGGCCACGGTGTAAGGCGGGTGGCCGGCATGTCTGGCCGCGCACCTGGCACCTGGGCAAAAAAAAACCGCCCGGCAAACCGGACGGCCTTTTTGCGGCCTGCAGCTGATTAACCGAAACTGACGAAGCGCTGCGGAATATCGATCGTCCCCGCCTGCGCCGCGGCGGCGTAGGCACGCATTTCGGCAACGACCGCTTCGAGCTGTTCGTTGCCGGGGTTCTCCATGAAGCACTTCATGCGTTCTTGCAGCGACGCCTGCTGGTCACGCCATTCGTAACGGGACGACTTGCTCATACTGCCTCCTCGCGGTGTGCCGCTGTTGTGTTCTTGGTATCCATGACACCCTCCTGGTAAAGGCTTTCAGGCTCTCACGGAAGGCAGAGACGGGTCGGTGCGATGACGCACAGAGTCTTGCCTCAAGGATGCTTGAGGACACTGCGGTAGAACAGTTCCATGCGCTGCGTCAGGAGGCGCTGGGCTTCCTCGCCGCACGGCTCCTGGCCCGGGAACAGGAAGCGCCCGAGGGGATCGCCATTGATGCAGGAGATCAGGTAAGGCGCCAGCTGGTCGAAGGGCAGGTCCTCGCGCAGCTGGGCGCGCACGTCCGCGCGGGCGAAGAAACGGTCCAGCATCTCGCGGGTCATGCGCGGCCCCGCCTCGTAGAACGTGTCCGCCAGCTCCGGGTTGCTGCCCGACTCGGCAATGACCACCCGCTGCAGGGCCACGGCGTCGGACTCGCACAGCAGCGCATAGAACACGCGCGCGAAATCGTCCAGGATGGCGCGCAGCGGACGGGTGTCCTCTTCCATGCTGCCGGCAGGGAAGAAGCGCTCGCGGCGCGCCACCAGGGCAGCCTTGAGCAGGCCCGCCTTGCCGCCGAACTTCACATAGATGGTGCGCACCGCCACGCGCGCCTCGCGCGCGATCGCTTCCAGGCTGACCTTGGTATAGCCATGCTTGAGGAACAGGCCGCCTGCTACATGGATCAGTTCCTGGGTGCGCGCCTCGACTTCGGACGCCTTGGGGCGGCCGGCCGACTTGACGCAGGAAGGGGGAGGCAGGGATTTGTTCATGGTTCAAACTTTAGAGCAAACTCAAATGAAATGCAACCGTTTCATTTCTTGACTTTGCCGGGATCTTGGCAAATAATGCGCCTAACCCATTTCATTTCTTCGGAGTACTCCCATGGCAGAAGCGCACACCCCGGCCGAGCACAAGCCCGCCGCCGCCCCTCAGGCTGGCGCCCCCATCCAGGGCGCCGCCCCAGGCAAGACGCCGCCCAACAAGCGCGTGCTGGCCGTGGTCGGACTGATCGCGCTGGCCGCCCTCGGCGCGGGCGGGCGCATGTGGTACAAGAGCCATCATTACGTGGAGACCGAGAATGCCTACGTCACCGGGCGCGTGCACCCGGTGTCGGCGCGCGTGGCCGGCGTGGTCACCCGCGTGCTGGTCGACGATAACCAGATGGTCAAGGCGGGCGACGTGATCGCCGAGCTGGACCCGGCCGACCATGCCGTGCGCGTCGAGCAGATCGAAGCCCAGATCGCCAGCGTGGAGCAGCAGATCGAACAGGCCGGCGCCCAGGTGGCCCAGGTGCGCGCCCAGGCCGCCGCCGCCGGCGCCCAGGTGAGGCAGGCCGAGGCCCAGCTGGTGCGCGCCCGCCAGGACGCCGAGCGCTTCGGCCAGCTGTACAACGAGACCATGAAGGCGGTCTCGAAGGCCGAGGTCGACGCCTCCAGCGCGGCCCGCGCCGGGGCCGTGGCCGATGTGGCGGCGCGGCGCGAGAGCGCCAGCGCGGCCCAGGCCCAGGTGGCTGCGGCCGACGCCGCGCGCGAGGTGCTCAGGGCCCAGGTCAAGGTGCTGCAGGCCCAGCTCAAGGACGCCCGCCTGCAGCTGGCCTACAACCGCATCGTGGCGCCGGTGGCGGGCCGCATCGGCAAGCGCAGCATCGAAGTCGGCGCGCGCGTGCAGCCGGGCCAGCAGCTGCTGGCGGTGGTCGAAGACAAGGTGTGGGTGGTCGCCAACTTCAAGGAAACCCAGCTCGCCAGGCTGGAGCCGGGCCAGCAGGTGCACCTGGAAGTCGACGCCCTGCCGGGCAAGGACCTGATGGGCCGCGTGGACAGCTTCTCGCCGGCCTCGGGCAATCAGTTCGCGCTGCTGCCGGCCGATAACGCGACCGGCAATTTCACCAAGATCGTACAGCGCGTGCCGGTCAAGATCACGCTCGATCCGCAGGACGTGAAGAAGTACGCCGGTCGCCTGGTGCCTGGCATGTCGGTGGTGGCCGAGGTTGTGCTCGACCAGAAGGCCGCTCCTGTCGCGACCCAGACCGCCTCCGCGGCGCACTAAAGGTAGCCCCATGAGCTCCCTGAGCAAGCCCGCCCTCGCGGGCGCTCCCGCCACGCCCTATTCGCCGCCGCTGGGCGCGCGCGTCGACGCGCGCACCTGGGTCGCGGTCGCCGCCGGCATGCTGGGCGCCTTCATGGCGGTGCTCGACATCCAGATCACCAACTCCTCGCTGCGCGACATCCTCGGCACCTTGTCGGCCACGCAGGAAGAGGGCTCCTGGATCTCCACCGCCTACCTGTGCGCCGAGATCGTCGTGATTCCGATGACCGCACTGCTGACGCGCGCCTTCGGCCTGCGCAACTACATGGTGGGCACCACCGCCTTGTTCCTGCTGTTCTCGACCTTGTGCGGCGCGGCCTGGAACCTCGAGAGCATGATCGTGTTCCGCATGCTGCAGGGCTTCACCGGCGGCGCCCTGATCCCGATGGCGATGACTCTCGTGATCACGCGCCTGCCCGCCAACAAGCGCGCGGCCGGCATGGCGATCTTTGGCCTGACCGCCACCCTGGCGCCGGCCATGGGGCCGACCCTGGGCGGCTATTTGTCCGAGCTGTACGGCTGGCCCTCGATCTTTTACATCAACTGGGTGCCGGGCGTGCTGCTGATCGCCGGCATCATGTATGGCCTGGACAAGGAAAAAGCCAGTCTCAAGACCCTGGTCAACGCCGACTGGCTCGGCATCGGCCTGATGGCGATGGGCCTGGCCTGCCTGACCATCTTCCTGGAAGAAGGCAACTCGAAGGACTGGTTCGAGTCGCAGTTCATCGTGGTCTTCGCCGCGCTGTCCCTGACCGGTATCCTGGGCTGGGTGGTGGTGAGCTTCTCGCGCCCCGATCCCTTCGTGAACCTGGCCCTGTACGGCCAGCGCAACTTCCTGGTCGCGACCATGCTGTCGGCGGTGACCGGCATGGGTTTATATGGGTCTTCGTTCCTGCTGCCGCTCTACCTCGGCCAGATCGCCGGCTATACCCCGATGCAGATCGGCGAGGTGATCGCCTGGGTCGGCCTGCCGCAGCTGTTCGTGATGCCCTTCGCGGCCGCGCTGTCGTCCAAGGTGGACAACCGCATCCTGTGCTCCTTCGGCCTGCTGCTGTTCGGCGGCTCCTGCCTGATGAACGCCTTCATGGATGCGAGCACCGGCTACGACCAGCTGATGCTGACCCAGGTCGTGCGCGCCATCGGCCAGCCCTTCGTGATGCTGACCCTGTCGAACTTCGCGATGTCGGGCCTGCCCCCGCGCGACATGCCTTCGGCCTCGAGCCTGTTCAACATGACCCGCAACCTGGGCGGCTCGATCGGCATCGCGCTGCTGGCCACCTCGCTGACCAACCGCGAGCACTTCCACTCGGCGCGCCTGGGCGAAGCCGTGTCGCACTATGCGCCGGCCACCCAGCAGCGCCTGGAGCAGCTGACCCAGGGCTTCATCGCCAACGGCGTGGACCCGGCCACGGCCGCGAACCAGGCGCTCGCCGTCATCGACCGCATCGTGCGGCGCGAATCCTATGTGATGGCCTATAACGACGGCTTCCTGATCATCGGCCTGGTGCTGATCGGCTGCATCGCGGCGATCTGGATGGCCGACAAGGTCAAGTCGCCGGGCGGCGCCTCGGGTGCACATTGAATACGAAAGCAGAGAACATGAAGAAGCCATTCGCACTGACCATGATCGCCGCCGCGCTGGCGCTCGCAGGCTGCACCACCGTCGGCCCCGACTTCCAGGCGCCGGCGGCGCCGGCTGACACGTCCTTCCGCCACGCGGCGGCCTCCGGCGACACTGCGCGCCTGCCCGCCGGCTGGTGGACCGTGTTCGTCGACCCTATGCTCGACAGCCTGGAACAGCGCGCCCTGCGCGACAATCCCGGCGTGCAGGCCGCGGCCCAGCGCCTGCTGCAGGCCCAGGCCCAGCTGGGCGTGGTGCGCGCCGGCCAGCTGCCGAGCGTCGCGGTCGGCGCCGGCGTGTCGAACTCGCGTACCTCGAGCGAGACTTCGCAGGGCATCGCCCTGGGCCGCCGCTCGATCGAGGGCAACAACTTCAACGTCGGCGCCTCGCTATCCTACGAGCTGGACCTGTGGGGCCGCGTGCGCCGCGTGGTCGAGGCGGCCGATGCGCAGGCGCTCGCCGCCCAGGATGACCGTGACGGCGTGATCCTGCTGCTCTCGAGCCAGGTCGCCAGCGCCTACTGGCAGCTGCGCGGCCTGGACGCCGAACTGGCGATCCTGCGCGGCGCGCTCGACACCCGCCGCGAGGCGCAGGAACTGGTCGAGGCGCGCTTCAAGGCCGGCCTGTCGAACGAACTGGATGTCTCGCGCGCGCGCATCGAGCGCGCCAATGCCGAAGCCGACCTGCATGAGGTGCAGCGCCAGCGCAACCTGGTCGAACATGCGCTGGCGACCCTGGTCGGCGCCTCGCCGAGCGCTCCCCTGATGGCGGCATCGAGCGGCGCGCTGCCGCAGCCTCCCGCCATTCCGGTCGGCCTGCCGGCCAGCCTGGTGGGCCAGCGTCCCGACCTGGCGGCCAGCGTGGCCCAGCTGCGCGCCGCGAACGCCCAGGTGGGCGTGGCCGAAGGCGCGTTCTACCCTTCGCTGTCGCTGACCGGCAACTTCGGTTTCGCCTCCGAGCACCTGCGCGACCTGGCCAGCGGCGGCGCGCGCCAGTTCTCGATCGGCCCGCTGGCGCTGTCGCTGCCGGTGTTCGACGCGGGCCGCAACCGCTCGAACCTGGCGCTGTCGAAGGCGCGCTACGAGGAAGCGGTGGCCAACCACCAGGGAAGGCTCCTGACGGCGCTGCGCGAGGTCGAGGATGCGCTGTCGGATGTGGAGCAGCGCCAGAAGCAGGGCGAGGTGCAGGCGCAGTCGCAGCAGGCGGCCAGCCGCGCGCTGCTGGTGGCGCAGGCACGCTACGAGCGCGGCGTGTCGGCCTACCTGGACGTGACCGATGCCCAGCGCAGCGCGCTGGCGGCCGACCGGGCGGCGGCGCAGATCCGCACCCAGCGCCTGCTGGCCACCGTGGCCGTGGCGCGCGCCATCGGCGGCGGGTGGGAGCAGGGGCCGGCGCTGGCCACGGTGCGCTGAACGCGTCGGCGGCAGGGCCGCCACCCCTACGGAGGGTCGGCGGGGGGAATCGGTCCAGTGGACTGATTCCCGCCGACGCGCTCGACGAGCGCATGCATACCCGATAATCCCTCCTCCCCCATCCCGGCGGTTTACAATGGTCCGGTTGCCACAACAACCATAACGAGACCATGAAACATCTCCTCGCACCACTCATGCTCGCCGCAGCCGTCGGCGCCGCCTTCAACGCCAGCGCCCAACAGGCGCCCACGCCGGCCACCGCGCAACAGCTGCAGGCCATGAGCAAGCGCTTCGCCCCGGCCGAACTGAAGGCCGACGTGTCCAAGCTGTCGAAAGGCGACCGCGTCGCCATCGCCAAGCTGATCGAAGCCGCCAGGATCGTCGACACCCTCCAGCTGCGCCAGCGCTGGGCCGGCAACGAGGCCCTGCACGCCGCACTGCGCAAGGACAGCAGCGCCCTCGGCCGCGCGCGCCTGGACGCCTTTTGGCTGAACAAGGGCCCGTGGTCCGGCCTGGACGACAACCGCTCCTTCATGCCGGCCGAATACGCGGGCATCAAGATCCCGGCCAAGAAGCCGGAGGGCGCCAACTTCTATCCGGAAGGCGCTTCCAAGGCCGCTCTGGAAAGCTGGATGAACGGTTTGCCGGCCGCCGACAAGGAACAGGCCCAGTGGTTCTTCACCGTGATCCGCACCGACAAGGAAGGCAAGTTCCGCACCGTGAAGTATTCGGACGAATACCGTCCGGAGCTGGAACAGCTGGCCAAGCTGCTGCGCGAAGCCGCCGCCGCTACCGACAACGCCTCGCTCAAGAAATTCCTGGGCCTGCGCGCCGACGCCTTCCTCTCGAACGATTACCTGGCCTCGGATTTCGCCTGGATGGACCTGGATTCGCCGGTCGACGTCACCATCGGGCCCTACGAGACCTATAACGACGAACTGTTCGGCTACAAGGCCGCCTTCGAAGCCTATGTCAGCATCCGCGACGAGGAGGAGACGGCCAAGCTGAACTTCTTCGGCAAGCACCTGCAGGAGCTGGAAGACAACCTGCCGGTCGACAAGCAGTACCGCAACCCGAAGGTGGGCGCCATCGCGCCGATGGTGGTGGTGAACGAGGTCTATGGCGCCGGCGACGGCAACATGGGCGTGCAGACCGCCGCCTACAACCTGCCCAACGACGAGCGCGTGATCCGCGAGCGCGGTTCCAAGCGCGTCATGCTCAAGAACGTCCAGCAGGCCAAGTTCAAGTCGACCCTGACCCCGATCAGCAAGCAGGTGCTGCGCGCCCAGGACCAGAAGGACCTCGACTTCGATTCCTTCTTCACCCACATCCTGGCGCACGAGATCATGCACGGCCTGGGACCGCACCACACGAAAAAGGACGGCAAGGAATCGACCCCGCGCCAGGACCTGAAGGACACCTACTCGACCATCGAGGAGGCCAAGGCCGACATCACCGGCCTGTGGGCGCTGGGCTACATGATGGACAAGGGCCTGCTGAAGGACACCCTGGGCCAGGGCGAGGCGGCCGAGCGCAAGATGTACAACACCTTCCTCGCCTCAAGCTTCCGCACCCTGCACTTCGGCCTGACTTCCTCGCACGCGCGCGGCATGGCGATCCAGATGAACTACCTGCTGGACAAGGGCGCCTTCGTCGCCCATCCGGACGGCACGTTCTCGGTCGATTTCAAGAAGATCAAGGGCGCCGTGGCCGACCTGGACCGCGAATTCCTCACCATCGAAGCCACCGGCGACTATGCGCGCGCGAAGGCGATGATGGAGAAGTACGTCGTGATCCGTCCTGAAGTGCGCAAGGCGCTCGACAAGCTCAAGGCGGTGCCGAACGACATCCGCCCGGCCTTCGTGACCGCCGTCGGCCTGACCGGGAAGTAAGCCCACAGGACCCGTGTACGCCGCGTGGTGTGGCGCGGCGTACACAAACGACAAGGCGATTGGCGTCCTTACAACGCTTACATCGTTAAAGTCGGTAAAAACGGAGGGGCTGCCCAAAAATGAAACGACGGCCATGCTATATTCGTTTCCGTTGCTTTACGGAAATCGACGTACGCCTGTCCAAGCCTTCGCTTGTGCATGCCGTCGGCGATAGCGAACTCCATGATTCCCAAGAACCCGACCCTCGGCGTCCGGCTGGCCTTCAGCTACGGTGCGGTCTTCCTGTTGCTCATCCTTCTGACCGCGCTGGCCATGCTGCGCGTGGGCCAGATCAAGAGCGTCCTCGACCAGATCGACGACAACAAGATCAAGCTGCGCTATGCGAGCGAACTGCGCGCCAGCGTGCATGACCGCGCCACCGCGCTGCGCGACGTCGTGCTGTCGGCCGACGCCGCCGCGGCCACCGCGCCGATCAGCCTGATCAGGAGCCTCGAGGACAGTTATGCCCGCTCGGCCGAGCCGCTCGCGACCCTGTTCCAGGAACTGCCTGGCGTCCTGCCGGAAGAAAAGGAGGCGCTGGCCGCGATCCTGTCCCAGGAATCCCGCGCCCGGCCCCTGATCGGCCGGGTGATCGAACTGCATGCGGCCGGCCAGGTGGAAGAAGCGCGCGCGCTGCTGGCGCAGCAGGCGGCGCCGGCCCTGGTGGACTGGTCCGCGACCGTCAAGCGCTTCATCGACCTCGAGGAAAAGCTCAACGACGAAATGGCGGGCGATGCGCGCCGTACCGGCGAAGGCTTCTTCGGCTGGATCGCCCAGCTGTGCGCACTCGCCATCGGCGCCGCGGCCCTCGCCGCCTGGTACCTGGCGCGTGGCCTGCGCCAGGCGGGCCAGCCCGACGGCGCCGCGGTGGCGACCGCGCCGGATGCGAGCCGTGACGGCAAGGGCGCCGCGCTCCAGGTGCGGCCCGCGTTCGAACCGGCGCCGGAAGCCGCCGACCAGATCGCCGGCCTGATCGGCACGATCGACGCCATCGCCTTCCAGAGCCATATCCTGGCGCTGAACACGGCGGTCGAGGCGGCGCGGGCGGGCGAAGAGGGCAGGGAGTGCGCGGTCGAGGCAAGCGAGGCCCATGCGCTGGCCCTGCGGTCGGCCTCGGCGGCGCGCGACATCCGGGCGCTGATCGGCAGTCCGGCCGAGCGCGTCGGCGCCTGAGCGCGACCGCCTACAACGCAAGGGCTGCCGCGGCAGCCCTTTTTTCATGCGCCGCCGGCGCCTGTTATTGCCGTTTTGAACATCCCGAAATATTTTCTTCAAAGTAGGGCTTGATCCAGGGCTAGAATTGCCGATAGGAACTTCATCAATCCTGGGAGCAATCCACCATGTTCAAGCCTCTGCTGCTCGCCGCCATCACCCTGGCCGCCACCCTCCCGCTCCACGCCGCCGAACTGACCGCGCAGGAAAAGCGCTGGTTGCACGCCGCCGCGCCGGTGCTGAACTATTCCCAGCAGCTGAAACTGCCCGTCGACATCATCGTCCAGCCCCAGGCCCGTCCCGGCGACGTGCCCCTGGCCATGGGCTTCGACAAGGGCCGTTGCAAGCTGGTGTTCTCGATGCGCGGCAATCCGGATGCGGAGAGCGTCCTGAAGGATGTGCCCGAAGCCGATCAGGACCGCCTGATCGAGGCCATGGCGGCCCATGAACTGGCGCATTGCTGGCGCTATGCCCAGGGCGCCTGGCATGCGCTGCCGGCAGGCTTCGTCGAGGTCGGCGACGAGACGGCGCAGGACGCCGCATTGCTGGCGGCCTCGCGGGCCATGCGCGAAACCCGGCGCGAGGAAGGCTTCGCCGACCTGGTGGCGCTGGCCTGGGTCCAGCGCAGCCATCCGCAAGACTATGCGCGCGTGCACGGCTGGCTGGCCAAGGTGCGCGGCAATGTGGCGGTGCCGCGCAGCGGCCACGATACCCGTGTCTGGGTCAAGCTGGCGGAAAACGGTGCGCAGTTCAGCTCGGCCGCCACCCCCTTCGAGGCCGCCAGCCTGGTGTGGCGCGAGGGTTTGCTGCACGACGAATAAGCGTCGGGCTACCCGATCAGGATGAACCCCGGCACAGTGTGCCGGGGTTCTTTCGTTTTGGGGCCGGCCGTTCCTGTCTGGCGGCAGCCGCGTTTTCCGGCCAGTGTTCGCCGTCGCACAGAGGCGCCTTTGGTGGAGACGTTTAATGGACGTGCTACCACCACCACACGAAAGGGGTCCACCATGAAAACCATCATCGCTTCCCTGGTCGCGGTCGCCGCCGCCGGCTTCGCCGCCGTACCGGCCATCGCCGCCGATACCGCGGCCTATGACAAGGCGGTCGACCAGGCCAAGACCACCTACCGCGCTGCCAGCAAGAAGTGCGAGGCGCTGAAAGGCAACCAGCGCGACGTGTGTCGCGAAGAAGCCAAGCTCCAGCGTGCCCGCGCCGAGTTCGAGGCCGCTTCCGCGCACAAGACGGATCACGTGAAGGCGGCGCGGCGCGGCGTGATCAATGCCGAGCACGAAGTGGCCGAGGAGAAATGCGAAGTGCTTCGCGGCGAAGCCCAGGACGATTGCGAAGACAAGGCCGACGACGTGCGCGACAAGGCGCTGGCCGCGATCGCCAACTGAGCGCCGGAGATGCGTGCGCAGCGGACGCATACGGACGCATACGGCCGCGATTCGGCTGCCAGCGTTCGTTGTCGCACAGATGGTCTCTGTACCGGAAGCGTTTAATGGACGCTATCACAACAACCGAATGTAAGGGACCCAAACATGAAAACCCTCATCGCTTCCCTGATTGCGACCGCTGTTGGAGCCGGCTTCGCCATCGCGCCGGCATCGGCCGCCGACACCAAGGCCTATGACCAGGCCGCCAACAAGGCCCAGGCCGACTACCGCACCGCCAGCGCCAAGTGCGACTCGCTCACCGGCAACCAGCGCGACGTTTGCCGCGAAGATGCCAAGCTCAAGCGTGCACGCGCCGAGCTCGATGCTGCCGATAAGCACGACAAGGACCGCATGAATGCCGCCCGCCGCAACGTGATCCAGGCCGAACACGAGCTGGCCGAAGAGAAATGCGAAGTGCTCAAGGGTGAGGCCCAGGACGATTGCGAAGACAAGGCCGACGACGTGCGCGACAAGGCGCTGGCCGCCCTTGGCGACCGCGACATGAGCGCGGTCGGCGCCAGCGGCGCCGCCGGCCAGACCGCGACCGGCGACCGCGACGCTTCCAAGGCCGCCATGCTGGAACGCTGCGAAAAAATGACCGGCGACGACAAGACCGCCTGCATGGTCGACAACAAGGGCAATATGACCACCGGCGTGGCCGCCGGCGCCGGTGCCACCATGGCCGAGCGTACCCGCGAAGCCATGTCGAACGTCAAGGAAAAGGCTTCGAACGCTGTCGAGAAGACCAAGCAGATGGCGTCGAACGCCGGCGACCGCACCGCCAAGAACACCTCGGACGCCGCCATCACGAGCAAGGTCAAGGCCAGCCTGGTCGCCGAGCCTGACCTGAGCGGCATGAAGATCGACGTCGACACCGAGAAGGGCGTTGTCATGCTGAGCGGCTTCGTCGAATCGAAGGCCGAGGCCGACAAGGCCGTGCGCGTGGCCAAGGGTGTGGAAGGCGTGACCAAGGTCAAGAGCACCATCAAGGTCAAGTAAACGGGGCGCCGCCGGCGCTTTCCCGCGGGCCCGCATGCTCCCATGCGGGCTTTGTCATTCTGGCAGGCTGTGGATGGCCCGCCACATCATGGCGGGACAAGCGGGAAAGGCGGCGGATCGGTCGCGAAAGTTAGAACGTCTCACAAAACCTTCAGAGCAAGGCGCGGCGACGAAGACAGTACACCTGTACGGCAAGGAGCCGCAACGCGGCTCTGGAGGTTTTGTGAGGCGTTCCTGGTCACACAGCAAGGTATAATTCGGCGCGTGAACAAACTCGAAGCTTTCGGATACATCGCGGCACAGGCAGTGCGCGGTGAGATCACCTTCCCGACCAGCGTCAATGCGGTGCTGCGTCTGCAACTCGCCCTCGACGACCCCGATTGCCATGTGGAAGAGGCGATCCGCCTCGTGCTGTCCGAACCGCAACTGGCTGCGCGCACGGTCGCCATGGCGAATACGGCTGCGTTCGGCGGCAACAGCGGCGTGCCTGTGACCAATGTGCGCGCGGCCGTGACCCGTATCGGCTACCGACGCCTGCAAGCCCTGGTGGTCGGCCTGGTGGTGCGCCAGTTCGGCAGCCGCATCAAGGACCCGGGCCTGCGCGCCAAGGCCGAGCAGCTGTGGGAGCACTCTGCCCACGTCGCCGCGCTGGCCTATGCGCTGGCGCGCCGTGTCACCTATGTCAATCCCGACACCGCCATGTTCGCCGGCATCGTGCACGAAGTCGGCGGGTTCTACCTGCTGTCGCGCGCCGACGAATTTCCCGGCTTGCTCGACGACGACGTCGAGAACTGGGGCGAGCTGTGCGAGGACGTGGTCAGCGCCGAGGTGATGAAGAAGCTCAATATCCCTACCGTCGTGGCCGAGGCCATCGCCGACATGCGCGGTGGCTGGCTCAACATGCCGCCCGGCAGCCTGCTCGACACCTTGCTGCTGGCCAACCAGTATGCGCCCGTGGGTTCGCCTCTCGGCAACAAGCCGCAGCCGCTGCCGGCCCATGCCGAAAGCGCGATCGACTTCGTGCTCGACGAAGACACCCTGCGCCAGATCCAGGACGAAGCCGCCGAGATGGCCCAGGCCATGGGCGACGCGGTCCTGGTCTGACTCCCTGACCCCGCCTATTCGCAGTTGACGATGCCGGTTTGCGCGGCAGGCGCCCGCGCCGCCTTGGCGCGCCCGCGCCCGCGCTGCTGCGCCAGCATCAGCAAGGACAGGCCGACACCGGCCAGGGCCAGGGCCGCCGCCACCCATTGCGGCGCCGTGTAGGCATAGCCCAGGGTCAGCGGAATGCCGCCCAGGAAGGCGCCGGTGGCGTTGCCGATATTGAAGCCCGACTGGCCCAGCGAGGAACCGAGCATTTCGGCTTCGCGGGAATGGTCGATCAACAGCATCTGGATCGGCGGGCCGAGCGCCAGCGCATTGGCGCCGGTGGCGAAGGCCAGCACCAGCATCGCCGGCTGCGAATCGGCCAGCAAGCCATTGCACAGCAGCAGGGCCGTCATCGACACCAGCAGGATCAGGATCGCCGGCAGCGGATGGAAGCGGTCGGCCAGGCGGCCGCCCACCAGCACCCCGGCCGTCATGCCGACGCCTACCACGGTCATGACCATCGGGATCGTGGCGGGGCGGAACAGGGTGACCTCAGTCAGCAGTGGCGTGATGTAGCTGAACCAGGCGAAGAAGCCGCCGGTGCCGATCGCCGTGATGCCCAGCGCCAGCCACAGGCCGCCGCTGCGGAAGATGCGCAGGTCCTGCACGAAGCCGGCGCTCGGCCTGGCCTCGATGTGGGGCACCAGCTTGCGCAGGCTCAGCACGGTGGCGCAGCCGATCGCGGCCACGATCAGGAACACCAGGCGCCAGTCGACGGCGTGGCCGATCCAGGTGCCGATCGGCACCCCGATCACATTGGCCAGGGTCAGGCCCGCGAACATGGTGGCCATGGCCGCCGCCACCTTGCCCTCGTCGGCCAGGCGGCTCGCGACCACCGCGCCGACGCCGAAGAAGGCGCCGTGCGGCAGGCCGGCCAGGAAGCGCGACAGCATCATCACGTGGTAGTTCGGCGCGAAGGCCGACATGGCGTTGAACACGGTGAACATCAGCATGAACCAGACCAGCACGCTGCGCGGCGGGTGCCTGGCGAACAGGCTCACCAGGGTAGGGGCCCCGACCACCACGCCCAGCGCATAGGCGGTGATCAGGTGGCCGGCCTGCGGAATGGTGATGGCCAGGCCGCCGGCGATGTCGGGCAGGATGCCCATCATGACGAATTCCGTCATGCCGATGCCGAAGCCGCCCAGGGCGAGCGGGAGGAGACTTTTCTTGATCACGGGTGTCGTTCTTGGTGGGGGAGGTGAATGTTAGCGTTATCTATCACTATACCGGCTGGGTTCGGCCGCGTCCGCTTTCGAGTCGTGATGACGGGTATAGGCGCCGCTTATTCGCCACCGCCCGCGGCATCGGCGCCGACTTCGCGCGGCCAGCCGATGCGGCCGTGGCCGGCGTCGTCGAGGCGGGTGCGCAGGGCCGCGGCGGCGCTGGCGGGCAGGCTGAAGGCGAAGGCGACTTCATCGCCGTGGCTGACCTCGTCCAGGCTGGCGCCGGCCGCCTCGAGCTCGCGCCTCACCAGGCCCTCGAAGGCGTAGGGCGCCGTGCAGCGCAGGCTGGCCAGCTTGACGATCGGGACTTTCTGCGCCTGCAGCAGGGCCTGGGCCACGCTGTCGGTATAGGCGCGCACCAGGCCACCGGCGCCGAGCTTGACGCCGCCGAAGTAGCGCACCACGGTGGCCAGCACCCCTTCGAGGTCCTGGTGGCGCAGCACGTCGAGCATGGGCCGGCCGGCGGTGCCGCTCGGCTCGCCGTCGTCGACCGCGGCCGACTGCCCGCCCGCCAGCAGCGCCCAGCACACATGGGCGGCGCCCGGGTGGTCGGCACGGAGCGCGGCCACGACCTGCTGCGCGCCGGCGCGGTCGGCCATCGGCTGCACGCAGGCAAGGAAGCGGCTTTTCTTGATGATCAGTTCGTGCTGGACAGCGCTGGCGATGGTCTGGGCCATGGAATGCGAACGTGGAAATGACAACGCCAGCCCGAAGGCTGGCGTTGTCATGTATCTTTGGTAGGCCGTGCGGGGCTCGAACCTGCGACCAACGGATTAAAAGTCCGCTGCTCTACCAACTGAGCTAACGACCCGAAGAAGCCAATATTATAGCCGCACTTGCGCAAATGTCCAAGTGCTTCCCATCATTGTTGCAAATCAGCCAGTCCTCAGCCGTGCTCCGGGCTCAGGTTTCCACCTGGCTGTCTTCGGCCTGGACCTCGCGCATGGCGTGAGGTTCGAGTTTCTCGGCCTCCACGTTCATCCGGATGAACATGCCCCAGGCAATCAGGATCGCAGCAGCCGCCACGCCGATCGCGGCCGCGTGCGGCAGGTACTCCGGCTTGCTGTGCACGAACTGGAACACACCGATCAGGCACTCGATCGACAGCGACACCACGACCACGATCAGGAAGCGCGACAGGAAGCGGCGCACGCGGGTCGGGGCGCTGATGTTCACCGAGCGCTGGATTTCTTCTTCCAGCACCGTCTGGCCCAGCTCGAGCGCGGCGACGGCGATGGTGAGCAGGCCGATGCATTCCAGCACCAGCACGAAACGGTCGCGCACACTGGTGCCCGCGACGGGATTCAGCGCCCCCCAGGTTTCGATGGCTGCCAGTACGATCAGACCGATGCCGCAGATGAAGAACAGGGCCACGATCAGGAGGTAACCGACGAGGAAGGCTTTCTGGATCAGCTTCACGCTTGTCCCGGATTAGTAGAGTTGCAATAACTCTAGCACTAACCGGGATTCGGCCGCGTTCGCGCTTCGTCCTCCGCGCAGGGTGGCGCCGGGTAGCGGTAGACCGCAACCACGGGGCGCCGCTTGCGGTAGCCGGGACCTGCCCAGAAGTCGCGCTGGACGAAGTCCGAGATCCAGTGGGAACCATCGTAGCCCGCGACGTGGCCGTGGCCGCAGGGCTGGCAGGGCTCCATCACCATGATGTCGCCCTTGAGGAAGGCGAAGCGGTCCGGGTTCGGCACCTCAAGGCGCGCGTAGCCGAGGGCGAGCAGGGCTGGGCCGTAGAGTTTTCCCGAGGGCGGGTAGGGCGGCCGCAGCTCGGCGCCGGCCGCCTGCAAGGCCTTGCGCACGAATTCGCCGCAGCGTCCGAGGCCCCTGCCGGGAAGGGCCTGCCGGCGTAGGTGGTGCGCGAATTTTTCCAGGTCGATACACATCGCCGCCTCCATGCTGCTGACGATGGGTTCATTCTCGATGGATGACGATGCCGCGAACTGATGCCCGTCAGTTTGGCGCTCATCGCCGCACGAGCCCGGGAGAGCAGGCAAGCTTGATTGGCGCCGGCCAGTAATGCAGTCTGGCGGCAAAACAAAAAAGGCGTCGCGATCACTCGTAACGCCTTCATTGCTGCAACTAATTCTGGTCGGCCGTGCTGGGCTCGAACCAGCGACCAACGGATTAAAATAAAAGTCGCCGCGTCGAGATGTGCATTCTTTATTAATCAATGACTTGCAACGCTTGTTAAATGTGACAACCAGTCATGCCAAAGGGGAGAGGTGGTAGCTTATCAGGAGTCTCCCCTGCTCATTTCCGATGCGCTGCCAACAGTAGAGAAAGTACCGCAGTGCCACTGCAGTCCATGTATCAGATGGTTTTGCGTTCGCAGGTACCTGATTGAACTCGTCTTTAGCCTCATGCATTATGAATTCTAAGCGCGATGCGTACTGCTATTCGAACTCGACAATCGATCCGCGATCATGAAAATGTTTCCGAATTGCGCCGATGACTTCCTGCTTCTCAGCCTCAGTCAAAGCAACGTCCGGCGGCATCTCCCAGGTATTCAATGTGTTCAAATAGATGACGTAACTCGGTTCGGTTGGCGTCGAGGCAATGAGCGCCTCACCTAGAACATGTACAAGTTTGTCTTCACTCTTCAACCGTATGTCTCCCCGTGAGACATGAACGACTTCAAAATTCATATATCACCTCTTAAAAATGGTCTTCGAGTTTCCGTATTTCGGGTCAATAATATCGATTAGCCAACTGCGGGGCTTTTCATGAGCGCGCTTTCTCATTTTGGAAGCGCAAGCATTTGCCGACATAAGTCGCGTAGTTTTTGTCGCTGGATACCCCGTCAGGCCGTAGCAAAGTTTGGCACCGTCGCCACCAGCGTGGCGCCGCAAGTAGTCAGGCAACCCTCATACGCGATCGTCACGCCGTCAATGGTGTGGCCGGCGTTGCCGACGGCGATCTTGCAGTGCTTATGGCCCTTCTTCAGGCAGGTACAGGGGGCGCCCACTAGTGACAGCGGGATGTCGTCTACGGTGAATGCAGCGCGCCGCTGGCGCGCATCCTGCTGCCGTGGTTCGTGGGGTCGCCTACTCGGATGACTCGTTTGCTCATGAAGCCCTATGTGCTTCTTCGCTGGCCCAGCGGGTTGTAGCTGAACCGGGTCGAACTCTTTACGGTGATGGGTGTGATCCTGCGTTTGAATCAGTCTGCATGAGCGATCTGCAACACTCGAAGCAACCGCTCGTCCCTAGCCCCAGCCCTTCCGGCATCAACATCAACAGAGACATTTCCGCAGACGCAGTACTCATTGTCCGAAGGGTTCGACCGGAGAATGCTCCAGCAGTTAAGGCACTGGTAGAACGTCCGATCCGAGACTGGTAGCGGCGCTCCGATGACATGGTTTAAATCTACGATGCCCAACTTGTTCTTCGACATAATTTATCTCCGCGGTGGTCGGCAAGGATTTTGCATTTCGACTAGCTCTCCCGCATCCAGGTGCGATTGAACGCTTCCCGGAAGCTGATATTGAGTTCCATTCCCTGGCTGATTGAACCATGGTTCTGCTGGTCCGCCTCGAACGCCAGCAATAGGCTTCTTCACTTCATATACGTGGTATTCCGCGTTGAACGAGGCAGCTGGAAGTGCGCGGTCACCGAAGGGCGTTCCTGCGGGCGCAACAAAGCCACCTGTCGGCCGTCCAAAACGGTCGATCTGAGTACCGGGCGCCAGCGTAACCCTAGAGTCTTTCCCCGGCGCAAACCCATAGTTTGCAGGCCATCCTGGGTCTTTGGCAAACCGCCCTTGTGCGTCGCGGAATCGGCCATTGCGATCCTTGTCAACCGTAGCAGGGTTGGAAGGACATCTGCTTAGCCCGAGGGTGTCGAGCCAGCCAATAGGGTTCGGCGCGTACTGATGAAGATTCAACCCGCCGAGCAGGCCGATAGGGTCACGCGAAATGAACCTGCCGGAATGCGGGTCGTAGTAGCGATGCCGATTGTAATGAAGCCCCGTCTCTTCATCGGAATATTGTCCCTGAAACCGTATCGGATTCCGAATCCCCGCCTTGTACGCCGCTTCACTGATCGCTTCCTTCGCTTGTCCCCACGCCTTGTACTGCGCCGACCACGCGACCTTGCCCTCGCAATCCGTCAACTCCTGCGGCGTGCCCAGATGATCGCATTGATAGAAGGCGATCTCTTTTTTACCGAACGGCTCGGCTTCCTGCTTGTACTCACCGTTCCAGAGCGGATCAAGTGCAATATCGTATTTGCCGTCATTGCCCGCCATTAGCGCCTTGACATCGGTCGTACGGGGCAGTCGAAGCGCTTGGCTTCGCGTGGCCTGCACTAGCGGCACGAAGCCGCCGCGCTCGTACACATAGTGCACCGTCCGTTCACCCGTCGCATGCCCCCGCTGCACGCTGCTTTCGAATGCCAGCGTGTCGCCGTCCCAGCCGTACAGGGTCCGAGCCGTCTCCCGGACGGTAGTGCCATCGATCGCCCCACTGTGCTTGGCAATGCGCCGCCCCAACGGATCGTAGGCAAAGGTGGTGACGCCATGCCAGGTCATGGCACGGGTCATCCGGTTGAACGCATCCCATTCATATTCGGACCAAAGGCCGTTCTGGATATGTTCCACGACGTTGCCACGTTCGTCGTAGCGGTAGCTGACGCCGGCATATTGCTTGAGCAGGTTGTCCAACAGTTTGGGCAGCGGGACACGGCGGGTAATGGGCTCCTGCTGCGCGCTATCGGCTGCTTGGATGTTGCCGGCCGGGTCGAAGGCGAAGGTTTCATGACCCAATGCGCTGTTTGCCGACAGCAGCCGTCCGACCGGATCGTAGCGGTATTCAAGGCGACCGCGCCGGCTGTCTTCCAGGCTGCTCAGCTGGCCGGACGAGTCGTAGCGGTAGCGCCGCAGGATCGCGGCTTGCATGCCGACCTGGACGTCGGGACGGTAGGTGTTGGGGTAAGAATACCGGTCCTTCTGGCTGGTCTGCGCAGTGGCGCCGAGCTGCTGTTCGATCAGGCGCCCAAGCGGGTCGTACTTCATCGTTTGCAGCAGGCCGTTGGCCTGGGTGCGGCCGGTCTCCCGGTACAGCGCGTCGCGCTCGAAGGAGACGAGGTCCTGCCCGTCGAGCAGCAGGCCGTGCACATGGCCGGCGCCGTAGGTCAGCCAATCGATGCGGTGGCCATCGGGGCGCGTAGTGCCGGTGCGTTGGCTGAGTTCGTCGTAGTGGTGGTGCCAGACCGCGGTGCGCCTGTCGGGATGGAATGGGCCTTGGTAGTGCTGGTGCTCGCGCACCAGGTTGCCGGCGTCGTCGTAGAACCATTGCAGGCGGGCGTGTTCGTTCTTCGCTTCGGCCAGCTGGCCGTTGGCGTTGTAGGCGAAGGTTTCGATTTGCTCCGGCTGGCCCGGCGCTGCGGCCCGGCGTTGTACGAGCCGGCCCATGAGGTCGAAGTCGAGCCGTGTGGTCACGCCGGCTTCGACGGTTTCCGCCAACACGCCGCTGGCCTCGTCGTAGCGGTATTCGGTGGCCTTGCCGTCGAAGCCCTGTTCCTGCAGGAGGCGTCCGACGGGATCGTATTGGAAGCGGTAGACGCTGTCGTTCTCGTTTTCCAGGGCGGTCAGGCGGCCTAGCAAATCCCACTGGTAGTGCAGACTGTGTCCCAGCGCATTGGTGCGCTTTGCGATCAGTCCGGCCGCGGTGTAGCGGTAGGCGGTGGTGCGTTGCAGTGCGTCGATGTGCGCCAGCAGCCGGCCTTCGGCGTCGTGGCGAAACTGCTCCTGGCTGCCGTCAGGGTGGATGACGGTTTCGAGCTGGCCGGGATGATTGCCGCTGCCCTCGCTGTGCGCTTGCGCCAGCGTTTCGCTACTTAACGGCGTATAGCGGTAGCGGGTGACGTTGCCTGCGGCGTCGATGCTTTTGACCAGGCGCTTGCGGTCGTCGTACTCCCATCTGTTGCTGTGCCCGGAACAGTCGGTGTAGCTGGCGAGCTGGCCGTCCGGGGTATAGGCGAGTTTCTTGACGCCGCCCTTGGCATCGGTGACTTCGACCGGCCGGCCTTGTCGTACGCATATTCGGTCTTGTTGCCGAGCGGGTCGGTTTCCTCGACCAGGTGGCCCTGTGCATCGTAGTCGCGCCGCCAGGCACCGCCTTCGCCGTCGCGGATGCCGGTGACGCGGTGCTGGGCGTCATACTCGAAGTGGACCTGGCTGCCGTCGGCGCGCGTGTGGGTGAGCAGGTTGCCGTGCTCGTCGTAACGGTGATGCTCATTGCTGCCGTCGGCGTGGATATGGCGGACGACGTTCTTGGCGTCGTCGCGGAACAACCATTCCTCGCCCCCGTCCGGATACACGATGCGGTAGGTGTAGCCGGAGATGTCATAGTAGTAGCGGGTCTCGTGTCCAAGCGCATCAAGGACGTAGGTCAGGCGGATGTTCTTGTCCCACTCGAGCCGGGTGTCAAAGCTGCCGTCGTCGGCCCACTCGCGGATCGCCTTGGCATTGGCGCCACTGTCGATGCTGGTATCGTAGGCGAGGTTCATGCCGCGCCCGGTGCGATCGGTGTACCGGGTGACGAGGTGGCGGTGGTACTGGTACTGCCAGGTGGCGGCGTTGTCGTCCTGGGCCCGGACCAGGTCGCCGTGCTCGTCGTAGTCGTAGGCAGCGAGCTGGCGCAGGAGCTTGCCATCCTGGATTTCCCAGAGCGCGCGGATGCAGCCGGTATCAGGGTCGACCTGGGTGCCCGCGTGGGCAACGATGGTGTCGCCCTGCTTGCTGATGATGTCGCTGAGTACTTCCTCGCCGGCGTAAGGGCCATCGGCGACGACGTGGTCATAGCGCAGGCCGAGCGCGGCGCCGTCGCGGGCATGCAGCGCGATCAGCCGGAAATGCTCCTTGCCCAGCTCAAGCGCCTTCGCGCGCACGGTGTCGACCAGTTCGTAGGTTTCGCGCCAGGGGCTGGGCTCGCCCTCTGGCAGCGGCTTGCCGAAGTCGAGCGTGAGCAGGGTGGCGCTGACGCGGGTGAGCGTGATCTGCTCGACCGGGTCGTGATGACGCTGGCCGATGCCAAGGTACGGGAAGCGGTGGCTGCGGCCGTCGGCGGCGTGATAGAGCAGGGCGGCGGGCTTGCCTTTGCCCACGACGTCGATGCGGGTGCTGTACGGGGTGAGCCAGCGCGCCCCGAGATTGCCGCGGTCGTAGGCAATCAGCTGGCTGCGGTAGGTGCGGCTCCAGGCGATGGGGAGCGGCGCATCCAGCAAGAAGTCCAGGTGGGTGAAGGTTTCCGCGCCGGTGGCGAAGCTGATCGAGTGCGCGGTGCCGCCTTTCGCAGGACACAGCTTGCAGGCATTGGCGTCGCCCGTGGCCGGGCGTTGCCGGCTGGTGGCGCCCAGCTCGTGGCCGGGGTTGGTCTTCTTGTGGTCCGCGCCCTTGCTGGATGGGACCAATGCCGCGCCCCGCTTCTTGTGCTTGGTGACCGCGTCGCGCAACCGCGCCAGTATCCACCGGATGCTCATCTGCTTCTGTTCGTCGGCCAGGGCGGCGAGCTTGCCGCGAAACGCCGGCTTGAAGTCGGTCAGGTGCTGGATAATGCTATTCACGCCCGCTTCCGCGCTCTTCGGCAGGTGGCTGGCGGCCACGGCGACAACGTAGTTCGCGCTCATCTTGTACTGCCGGCCGAGAGCGCCAATCATACGGCGCCAGCTGCTCTGCGCCTTGGGGTCATGCAGCTTGTCCTCCACTTCCGCCAGGGAGGCCACCTTGAACAGCGGTTCCTGGCCGATGCAGCGCTTGAGGGTCTTGACAAGATCGTCGGCGATGCCGTCGGCAGTATTGGCGCAATCGTCCAGGATACCCGCCAGCTTGCCCATCGCGCTGTCGACAAAGGTATCGATCTCGCCGGCCAGCCTGGCGTTGAGGTGCACGACCAGCACCTCGACCAGCGCGCTGCCGAGATCCTGGGCGCCCGAGGCCAGCTTTTGCCGGACCAGGTGCAGTGCAGGCCGCAGGCTCATGCGTGCCGCGTTGCCTGCTCCCGGGGCCACGCCGATCAGGTTGATGCCAAGGCTCACCCATAGCAGGAAATCGACCTCTTTCTTGGCAACGTATTTTTGGGTTACCTGCACTATGTCCATGATGGCGTCGATGAGCGCCATGATGTTGCCAATCACCGGCAGGCTGCCGGCCACGGTGCTCAGGCGCTCCAGCGTGATGTAGTCGTCACTGATCTTGCGCAGCCATCTGTCGAAGGCGCCGGCGCCGGCGCCGACGTCCTGCTGGTCGATGCTGTCGAGCGGAGCGACTGCGACTTCCGGCGCGCGTTCGGCGGGCTTGGGTGGGACCTGCGTGGGTTCGGTCATGGTGGCTTATTATTTTTTTATATGACGGATTTTTTTGCGATCGAGGGCAATACTTCAGCGCCGCGCGGCAGCGCTCCGGGCAAACCGACGATCGACGCGATGGCGGCGGCAGGCTTGCCGGCACTTGACGCGCCGGCCGTTGCGCCGCCCGGTAGCTTGGTCGCGACCTTGGCCAGGGCCGCCTGCCCGGCGGCAGCCAGTAATGATTGCGCGCCGCCCTTGGGCAGAGACTGCACCGCACCTGCCGCTTGATCCGCGGTTTGCACAATCGCGCCGAGCGTGCCGGCTGCTTTATGGAGGCTGCCTGCCGCAGCATCTGCGCCAGTCCCGGGCAACGCCGTGGTCGGCCATTCGGTTCCCTGCCCGAAGTAGCTGTCTTCATCCCACGGGTCGCGCGGGTCCTTTCCGTAGCTGATCGTGGCCATCCCCATCGGCAGCCCGGCCACGCTGGCAAAGCCATCGGCGTCGAGCACGCCCTGGTGGACCCCGCCCTCGGCATCGACGACGGTGTATTCGCCTTGCCTGATCCCTTGCTTCTTTCCGCCTGCCGGATTCACGTACTGGTGATACAGGTCGAGCTGGCCCGGCGCCAGCTGCACGGGCTGCGGCAAACTCGGCGTGCCTTCGCTCTTGCCGGGTTCGAAGCTGTGGTGCGCCGCGTGTTGGACCCAGTTGCCGCTGGTGCCATGGACGATCCCCGATGCGTTCCAGCGGCTGAAGCTGGTCCCGCCGTTGATTACCACCTCTTCCTTTGCCGTGATCGTGATCCGGTTCGCGGTATGGGTAATGTTGAGCTTGGCCAGGATGTTGACGCTGTCCTTCAAGGCGGTGATGTCGATGTCGGCGCTGGCCGCCACCAGCTTCATGCCGGCCTTGTAGGCAAACATGCGCACCGCTTCCTTGACGCTGACGAGCAGGCTCTTGCCCGCGCTCAGGCTGGCATGGCCGCCGCTGCTCAGGGCGGTGTGCTCCACGCTCATCAGGTGGGTGGAACCTTGCGTGCTGGTTTCGATGCCGGCAGGGCTGGCCAAGGTCAGGTGGGGAGCCTGGAATTCCGGGAACTCGCCTTGCGCCGGCGTGCCCCCCTGGCCCTTGATGGCGTCGACCTGCGCCTTCAGCGCGGCGACCACCTGGTCCTGGTCGCCCGCGTGGTGCGCCTGCGCCTGTTGCGCTACCTGCGACAGGCTGTCGTGCAACTCCTGGCCCTGCGTCATGCGCGCCAGCGTCTCCGCCATATCGGTGATATGGGCGCGGGCGTTCGGCCGTCCTTCGGTGCTGAGCAGCAGGCCCTGCTGTGCGCGCACTGCGCCGTGGCCGTCTGTGCGCAGCTCGAAGCCCTGGCCACGCCCATCCTTGCGTCCGGCATTGTCCTCGATGCGGTTGATGTGGCCGAGGCTGAGCTGGCTGGCGAGATGGTCGCTCTTGAGCTGGGCCTGGATCTGCCCTTGCGTGTCATCCAGCACCAGATGGTTGCTGCGTCCGCCGGGCGTGTTCCCTCCCTCAGCAGTCAACTCCCGGCTTCTGAGCCCCATCAGCGCCCGCTGTTCGGGCAGCTTCCACGGCGGCATAAAACCCTGGTTGTACACGGACCCGGTCACGATCGGATGGTCGGGATTGCCGTCGAGCCATTGCACGATCACTTCCGATCCGACCCGCGGATGGCTGGCCAAGCCCTTCTCGCCGCCGGCCCAGTTGCTGCCGACCCGTACCCAGCAGCTACCGCTTTCGTCCCGGTCCCAGTGAAACTTGACCTGAATGCGCCCGTACTGGTCTACGTTCAGGCTGCCTTGGCCTTCCGAGCCGACCACGGTGGCGGTCTGCAGAGCCAGCAACTTGGTGTCTGTGCTGTTGAAGCCGCGACCTGGCCGCCAAGGCGCGGCCTTGCCCTGGCAGAGCAGACGGTTCTTGTACTCTGCCACCGCGTCTTTGCCTTGCAGGTAGTTGTCGCTGGCCTTGTGATGCACTTCCAGAATCAGGAATTCGCTATCCTCGCTTTGGCTGAAATGGTCAAGGAGCTTGAACCATCTGCCTGCAGCGACTTGCCTGTTGTTGCCCTGGGCTTCGTATAGCTTGCCACGGGCTTCGATCTCTTCCATGCGCAATTGCGCAAGCTGGTAGGCGCCGGACTGGTGCTTGAATCCGTAATGACCCTCGTAGCTGTGCACCTCCAGCTGCGGAATATCGCCTTGCTGGTTAACGGTGACCGTATCCGCATGTACGGGGTAGGGATTCTTGAAGTCGAAGCCGCTCACCGCCGCTTGTCCGGCCGCCCACTGGCGCAAGGGACTCCAGTGGTCGATCGCGTTTTCTTCGGCCGCGCCGCCAGCGCCATGGAAGCGGATGCTGGGCGACGGTCCGTCGATCGGCGAAGCGGTGCAAGTGTTATCGCAGACCATGAGCGTATGACCTTCGCCGCTGTGCTCGTACCAATAGCTGTATCCCGCCGCTTCCCAGCGCCGGCACAGGTAGTTGTGGTCGGTTTCGTCCCATTGCGTCGCCATTGTGAGCTGCGGCTGTTCGCCGGCGACTTCCCACTCCCAAATGGGCAGGCCGCCGTAGCCGGCGAAGATCGTCTCTGCTTGCTCGCGCAGGTTCTGTGCATGGAATAACCGGTTGTTCCGGCGCAGGCGCGTGTACGCCAGCCATGGCTTCAAGACGCCTTCGTAGAAGGCCACGCCGCCGTCCGTCTTGACCAGCTTGAACGAAGCGACATAACCGGTGAATGGACGCAGGCTGCCGTCGTCCTGTACCAGCGAGATGCACAGCAGCTTGCCGTGCATCTCCTCGAGCTCGATCCCGGCATCGTCGCTCAGCAGTTCCACCTTGAACTCAAAGTCGCGAGACAGGTATTCCTTGCCTTCGAAGCGGTTCACCATCAACTTGGCCTGCGGGCCATCGTTCCTTGGGAACGACAAGCGCAAGAGGCGGGTACTTTGGTGGGCATCCAGCAATGTTTGCAGGTCAGTCATCGTTCTTGCTCATCAGTTGAGCTAGGAGTTGTTGATTCGAGATGCTCGATGTAGCTATATAAGCGCGTCCGAACTTGCGACGAACTTCTTGACTGTAGTCATTAAATTAAGAGTAGCTAGTGACAAAACGCAAATTTTGGCGGAGTTGTACCGCGCGTCAGTTTCTAGACAATTTCCGGAACGACACGTTTTTGTATTGGAGGAGACGGGGACTGTTGGAAGTCGGCCGCGATGGTGCGGTGGTACGCAAACCTGGCGCCGGCGCACATGACGTGTTACACGGCGATAGTAGGGGGCGGGGGACAAGTACGGCGCAGCAGGCAGACGAGGGAGGCTGCCGCGAAAACAAAAAAGGCGTCACGATCACTCGTAACGCCTTCATTGCTGCAACAAATTTTGGTAGGCCGTGCGGGATTCGAACCTGCGACCAACGGATTAAAAGTCCGCTGCTCTACCAGCTGAGCTAACGACCCGAAAGAGGCAGCATTATAGCCGTTGATTCCGGTTTGCGCCAGGGCTAAGTGAACAATCGTTCACGACAGCGCCGAGGTCACCTTCAGCACCTCGTCCGCCGTGGTCACCCCTTCCACCACCTTCATCGCCCCGGCAATACGCAAGGGCTTCATCCCGTCCGCGATGCTCTGCCGGCGCAGCGCCTGCAGCTCGCCCGATTCCCGCACCAGCTTGCCGAAGCCTTCGCTGACGGTGAGCAGCTCGTAGATGCCGGTCCGACCGCGATAGCCCGTCTGCCGGCATTCCGGGCAGCCGATCGGCCGGTACACGGTGGCCGGCTTGGCGATGCCCCACGCGCCCGCGATGCTCTGCCACACCTCGTCGCTCAGCTCCCCGCCCGGCGCCTTGCAGGCAGGGCAGAGCGTGCGCACCAGGCGCTGGGCCATGACGCCGATCAGGGTCGCCTCCAGCAGGTAATCCGGCACACCGAGTTCCAGCAGGCGCACCACGGCCGCCGGCGCGTCGTTGGTGTGCAGGGTGGAGAACACCAGGTGGCCCGTCAGCGCGGCCTGGATGGCCATCTCGGCGGTCTCCAGGTCGCGGATCTCGCCGACCATGATGATGTCCGGATCCTGGCGCATCAGCGCCTTGACGCCGTCCGCAAACGACAGGTCGATCCCGGGCTGGATCTGCATCTGGTTGAACGAGGCTTCCACCATCTCGATCGGATCCTCGACGGTGCAGACATTGACCTCATTGGTCGCCAGCGCCTTCAAGGTCGTGTACAGGGTGGTGGTCTTGCCCGATCCGGTCGGTCCGGTCACGAGGATGATGCCGTGCGGCCGGCCGGTCAGCGCGTCCCAGCGGCGCGCATCCTCGGGCGGGAAACCCAGCTCCGGCAGGGTCTTGACCACGACGTCCGGATCGAAAATGCGCATCACGAGCTTTTCGCCGAAGGCGGTCGGCATGGTCGACAGGCGCAGCTCGACCTCTTGCCCGGCATTGGTGCGGGTCTTGATACGGCCGTCCTGCGGGCGGCGCTTCTCGATCACGTCCATGCGGCCGAGCAGCTTGATGCGCGCGGTCATGGCGATCATCACCACCGCCGGCACCTGGTAGACCTGGTGCAGCACGCCGTCGATGCGGAAACGGATCACGGCGAACTCGCGCTTGGGCTCCAGGTGGATGTCCGAGGCGCGCTGTTCGAAGGCGTAGCTCCACAGCCAGTCGACGATGTTGACGATGTGCTGGTCGTTGGCGTCGACCTGCTTGTTCGACTTGCCCAGTTCGACCAGCTGCTCGAAGTTGTTGCGCATGGCCAGGTCCTGGCCGGTGCTGCGGTTGGCGTCGCGGATCGACTTGGCCAGGCTGAAGAACTGCGAGATGTACTGGGCGATGTCGAGCGGGTTGGCCAGCACCAGCTCGATCTTGCGCCGTGCGACCTTGGCGATCTCCGCCTCCCACTCGGTCGCCGCCGGATCGGCGGTCGCCACCACCAGGGTGGTTGCCGTCATCTCCACCGGCAGGATGTTGAAGCGCGCCGCGTAGCTGGCCGACATCACGTCCGCCACCTTGGTGAAGTCGATCTTGAGCGGGTCGATGCGGATGAAGGGCAGGCCGACCTTGGCCGCGCACCATTCCGTCAGCACGTCCAAGGTCAGCAGCCGGTGCGGCGGCTGGTTCGACACCAGCTTGCACTGGGCCACCGCGCTCAAGGGATGCATCGAGCCGGCCGCATTCTTGAGGATGCCCTGGGCCTGGGCGAAGTATGCCTTGACGTTGTCCTTGCTGACGATGCCGTCGGCCAGCATCCAGGAAAAGATCGATTGCAGATCGAGCTTGCGCAGGCTGGGCGGCTTGTGGGCGGCGGTCATGGGCGATGGAAGGGAAGGTCAGTCGGCGGCCAGGATACCCTTGACCCAGGACTTGGCCGGCAGCTTGGTGGCGGCCACAATCTGGGCGGCGCGCGCGTTCAGCGCATCCTTGTCGATGGCGGGGCGGGTGTTGAAGCATAGCGCCACCACGTTCCCGTCGTGGACCTCGGGCAGGCAGATCACGTGCGCGAACGCGAACTTCATCGCCTTGATGTTCTTGGCGAAGCTCGGGTGGTCGCCGAACAGGTTGACGGTCATGATGCCTTGCGGCGCCAGGCATTGCGCGCAGGCCTGGTAGAACTCGGGGGTGTCGAGCACGGGGCCGCGCGCGGTGGCGTCGTACAGGTCGCATTGCAGCACGTCGAAGGCGCCATGGTTGGCGGGATCCTCGACGAAGTCGAGCGCATCCATCTGCAGCACCCGCAAGCGCTCGTCCTCGGCCGGCAGCTTGAACATCGAGGCGCAGATGCCGATCACGGACTCGTTCAGTTCGACGGCGGTGACGCTCGCTTCGGGAAACTGGCGGTAGCAGAACTTGGTCAGGGTCGCGGCGCCCAGGCCGAGCTGGGCGACCGCCTGCGGCGCGTCGATGAACAGCATCCAGGCCATCATCTGCTGCGCGTATTCGAGCTCGGGCCAGTCGGGCTTGCGGATGCGCATGGCGCCCTGCACCCATTCGGTGCCGAAGTGGAGATAACGGACACCGTCCTGTTCGGACAGCGTGACGGGCGCGAACTTGGGCTTGCGCGCGGGACGGCGCGAGGATTCGGCCTGTTCGATGGATTTGCGTTTGATGAGCATAGGGCAGCCTGATGGAATCGCCCTATTATCGGTGGACGGGTTCCCGCAGCGCAAGCTCGGGAACCCTTGTGATGAAGGCGGCAACATGCCGCCCCGACATCAATAGCGCTGGCTGTACTGCTCGTTGAGGCTGTCCAGCGGCTCGACCGAGACGCGCAGGCGCACGCGGTTGCCCGGGTCGCGGCTCATCAGGGTGGTATAGGTCTGGCCGCGGTATTCGTAGGTCACGTCGTAGCCGTTGGTGCGCGATTCGACTGCTTCCACGGTGCGGCACTGGCGCACCGCCTGTTCCTGCACGCCCGGCGCCACGTTGCGGCCGTTGTTCTCGACACGGTCGCCGACCATCGCACCGGCAATGGCGCCAGCCGCGGCGGCGGCGACCTTGCCGTTGCCGCTGCCGACCTGGCTGCCGAGCAGGGCGCCGGCGATGCCGCCGACGATCGAGCCGCCCTGGCCGCGGTCCTGCTGCTGGGTCGGCACCTGCACGTATTCGGTGCGGCATTCCTGGCGCGGGGTGCGGATCTGCTCGACGCGCGGCTGCACGCGCACCACGCGGCCGAAGTCCTCGAAGTCCGCCGCCTGCGCGAGCGGCAAGGTGGCCATCCCCAGGGCCGAAATGATCAGTTTGGCTTGGAAGTTCATGTTCTACCTCGTTATTGGTGAGCGATCTCGCGGAATGGATCGCCAGGACTTCATGGTAATCCCATCGCAGCAACACTGATCAATCCGCATGGCAACAAATTGTAACAGCGGCGCATTCGCGTCCAGTCTGGCGACAGAATGAAAACCGGCTTGGCGCTGTGGATTTTTGATGACATGCAGACATACCGATTTTTACAAATGGCCCTGCCGTGCGCACATTTGGGTTGCTTCCAATACCACAAAACGTTACCCTTACACAAATTAGGGATTTTTATTGGCGCGTGGAAACGACAGCGGGGGAGTAAGCAGCGGCGGCGCCAAACGTCGCAGGGAGTGACGCCTTGGCAAAACCAACCATACCAGGACAACTTGAGGAAAAGATGAGTTTGTTGATGAGAGTGGCGCCCAATCTTGTGCAGTCGATTCGCGCCTTCCGCGTCGCCGACCTGCAGCAGGAAGCAGGGCGACTGGGCCATCATTTCCTGTATGCGCATTGCGCCAATACGATGACCAAGCAGCAAGTCTGCGCGCGCATCGGCGAGAACTTCTATTTCCCCAAACCCTGCAGCAAGAATTTCGACGCACTGCGCAAGTGCCTGACCGAGACGGTGCACGAAGCCGGCCCCCAGCCCGGTTTCATCGTTGTACTCGAACAACTCCCTAGCGCACAAAAATTCGACAAGGAAGCGCGCGAGAACCTGCTCGATGTGTTCCGCGACGCCGCCGAGTTCTGGAGCGACAAGAAGGTGCCGTTCCGCGTCTTTTACTCCTTCGACCTCGGGGCTGCCTGAGTCCGCGAACTGGCCGCACACCGGCCGCCCAGGCCCCGCCGAATGCCGGTTGCTGCACTGCGATACGGTACAATGCCGGCTATGAAAAATATCGTGATCCTCATTTCCGGCCGCGGAAGCAACATGGAAGCGGTCGTGCGCGCGCTTGAGGCCGAGGGCTGGCCAGCCCGTATCGCAGCGGTGATCAGCAACAAGGCCGACGCCAAGGGCCTGGAATTCGCGCAGTCGCGCGGCATTCCCACCGCCGTGGTGCCGAGCAAGGAATTCGCCAGCCGCGCCGAGTTCGACGCGGCGCTGCAGGAAACCATCGACCGCTACGCGCCCGACCTGGTCGTGCTGGCGGGCTTCATGCGTATCCTGACCGCGCCCTTCGTGGAACACTACGCGGGCCGCATGCTGAACATCCACCCGTCGCTGCTGCCGTTGTTCCCGGGGCTGCACACGCACCAGCAGGCGCTCGATGCCGGCGTGCTCGAGCACGGCGCCACCGTGCACATCGTGACCGCCGAGCTCGACCACGGTCCGGCGATCGCACAGGCGCGCGTGCCGGTGCTGCCGGGCGATACGCCGGACGACCTGGCCGCCCGCGTGCTGGTCGAGGAACACAAACTTTACCCCTATGCCGTACGCCTGTTCGTCGAAGACCGCGTGGTCGTCGACGGCGACAGCGTCAGGCTGCTCGACCGCGCACCCGCGGCCGAGGCCACCAGTTAAATCAGGAAACACCATGAGATTGCCACCAGCGATCATCGGCAAGACCGAAGAAGTCTTGCGCGAGATCCTGCGCTTCACCGCGCCCGCCGACGTGACCCTGTCGCGCTTCTTCAAGGACAACCCGCGCTTCGGCGGCCGCGAGCGCGGCGTCATCGCCGAGGCCGTGTACGCGGTGCTGCGCAACAAGTCCTTCTATACCGACTTCGCCGGCTCGGGCAACACGCCCTCGATGCGCCGCCTGGCCCTGCTGGGCCTGAGCGAAACCGCCGGCCTCGACACCCTCGGCGGCCTGACCGAGGACGAGACCCATTTCCTCACCCGCGTCAAGGAAGTCGACCGCTCGCTGCTGCCGAAGCAGATGCAGGCCAACCTGCCGCAGTGGCTGTACGAGAAGCTGGTGGCCCAGTTCGGCGAGGACGAGGCGCTCGAGCTGGCCGCCGTGCTCAACACCCCGGCGCCGCTCGACCTGCGCGTGAATTCGCTCAAGGCCAACCGCGACGAAGTCATCGCCAAGCTGGCGGAAGCGCCGATCGCCGCCGAGCCCATGACTTACGCGCCGCTGGGCCTGCGCGTCTACAAGAAGCCGGCGCTGCAGAACCTGGAACTGTTCAAGCAGGGCGCGATCGAAGTGCAGGACGAAGGCAGCCAGGTGCTGGCCCAGATCCTGGGCGCGCGCCGCGGCGAGATGGTGGTGGACTTCTGCGCCGGCGCCGGCGGCAAGACCCTGGCAGTCGGCGCGCTGATGCGCAACACCGGCCGCCTGTATGCCTTCGACGTGTCGGAAAAACGCCTGTCCAAGCTCAAGCCGCGCATGGCGCGCAGTGGGCTGTCGAACGTGCATCCGGTGCTGATCGCGCACGAGCGCGACGCCAAGATCAAGCGCCTGGCCGGCAAGATCGACCGGGTGCTGGTCGATGCGCCGTGCTCGGGCCTGGGCACCCTGCGCCGCAACCCGGACGTGAAGTGGCGCCAGAAGCCGGACGCCATCGCCGAGATGCAGGAAAAGCAGGCTGCGATCCTGGACGGCGCCGCGCGCCTGCTGAAGAACGGCGGCCGCCTGGTGTACGCCACCTGCAGCCTGCTGAACGAAGAAAACGACGTGATCGTCGAGCAGTTCCTGGCGAGCCATCCGGACTTCGCGCTGGTGCCCATGAACCAGGTACTGGCCGAGCAGAAGATCCCGCTCGAGATGGACAACTACCTCAAGCTGCTGCCGCACAAGCACCAGACCGACGGCTTCTTCGCCGCCGTGATGGAGCGCAAGGCCAAGGCCGCACCCGTGGCGGAGGCTGAGGCCGACGCCGGCCCTGACGCCGCCGAGTAAGGGAAGGGATGCCGCTCTCGGACCTGCTGGCCGATCTGCTCGGCGACATCCGCCAGCCCGCCATCGTCTGGCAGGCCTTCGCCATCGTCCTGTGCGTGGGCGCCGGCTGGGGCCTGGCGCGGCTGATCCACCGTTCCTGGCTGCACGAGCGGGCGGAGCAGGGCGGTCTGCTGGGCCTGGGCGTGGCCAGCTTCGGCCGCGTGCTGCCGCCGCTGCTGGCCCTGGCCTTCCTGGGCATGGCCAAGCTGGTCATGGAGCGCTACCAGAGCGTGCACCTGCTGCGCGTCGCGCTGCCGCTGCTGACCTCGATGGCGGTGATCCGCACCGTCTTTTACCTGCTGCGGCGCGTGTTCGCGCGCCACGGTCCGCTGGGCGCGGCCCTGCAGACTTTCGAGAAGGTGTTCGCGCTGATCGTCTGGCTGGGCGTGGCCCTGCACCTGACGGGCGTGCTGCCCGACGTCATCCGCTTCCTGGAAAAGACCACGCTGCCGGTCGGTGCGCATAGCGTGAGCCTGGCCGAACTGCTGCAGGGTGCGGTCTCGATCGTGGTGCTGATGATGCTGGCGTTGTGGGCCGGCGCCGCGCTCGAAGAGCGCCTGATGGGCCTGGAACGCGTGCACAGCTCGCTGCGCGTGGCGATGGCGCGCATCAGCCGCGCCGTGCTGATCCTGGTCGCGGTGCTGTTCAGCCTGTCGCTGGCGGGCCTGGACCTGACCGTCCTGTCGGTGTTCGGCGGCGCGCTCGGCGTCGGCCTGGGTCTCGGCATGCAGCGCATCGCCAGCAACTACGTGTCCGGCTTCATCATCCTGCTGGAGCGCAGCCTGACCATCGGCGACCCGATCACCCTCGACAAGTATTCCGGCAAGGTCGCGCGCATCAATACCCGCTATACCGTGCTGCGCAGCACCGACGGCACCCAGACCCTGCTGCCGAACGAGATGCTGATCACCGGCGTGGTGCTGAATCAGTCGGTCACCAACCGTAACCAGCGCCTGGTGACCAAGCTGGTGGTGTCCTACGATTCGGACCTGACCGAGGTGATGGCGCTGCTGGAAGCCCAGCCGAAGGGCGTGGCGCGGGTGCTGGAAGAACCGGCGCCGAACGTGCTCCTGAACGCCTTCGTGGCCGACGGCTACGAGCTGGAAGTCGGTTTCTGGATCGCCGATCCGGAAAACGGCGGCGGCGGACCGATTTCCGAGGTTAACAAGAAGATTTACGCGCTGGTACGGGCTGGAACCATTAAACTTGGCCATCCGACCATGGATACCCGCCTGCTCGATGCGCATATCACATCGCTTGTGTCGCGTAGTCCTCAATCCGGCGCAAATTAAGCCGAGTTGCCCGTGCCGTGCGTCACTAGAAGCGCGTAAAATATGCGCGTTACGTGAACGCACGGCAAATTGCGCCTCGGACACGATTCCACATGGAGACTGAATGAATTTCTTTAGCGACATCCTGCAGAACGTGCTGGCCTTCCTGGACACCGGCTTGCTCGACTTTTCCGCATGGCAGCTCGTGGTGTACACCCTGGTCGTCACCCATATCACCATCGCGAGTGTGACGATCTACCTGCACCGCCACCAGGCGCACCGCGCCCTCGACCTGCATCCGATCCCGAGCCACTTCTTCCGCTTCTGGCTGTGGCTGACCACCGGCCAGGTGACCAAGGAATGGGCATCGATCCACCGCAAGCACCACGCCAAGTGCGACACCGAGGAAGATCCGCACAGCCCGCAGACCCGCGGCATCCGCAAGGTGCTGCTGGAAGGCGCCGAGCTGTATCGCATTGAAAGCAAGAACAAGGAAACCCTGGAGAAGTACGGCCACGGCACGCCTGACGACTGGATCGAGCGCCACGTGTACACCGGCCGCTCCGCCATGGGCGTGGCCGCACTGCTGGTGATCAACGTCGCCCTGTTCGGCGTGATCGGCCTGACCATCTGGGCTGTCCAGATGCTGTGGATCCCGATCACCGCCGCCGGCATCATCAATGGCCTGGGCCACTGGTGGGGTTACCGCAACTACGATTGCAACGATGCGGCCACCAACATCTTCCCCTTCGGCATCCTGATCGGCGGCGAAGAACTGCACAACAACCACCACACCTTCGCCACCTCGGCCAAGCTGTCGAGCAAGTGGTACGAGATCGACATGGGCTGGGGCTATATCCGCGCCCTGGAAATGCTGGGCCTGGCGAAAGTGAAGCGCGTCGCGCCGGAACCGAAGTTCGCCAAGAACAAGCAGGCGGCCGATCTCGACACGCTGCAGTCGGTGATCGCCAACCGCTACGACGTGATGGCCAAGTACGCCAAGTCGGTACGCCGTGCCTTCCGTGAAGAAATGGAACACCTCAAGCACAAGGCCGAGCTGGAAGCACGCTTCCTGAAGAGCTCGCGCAAGCTGCTGCAGCGCGAGCCGGCCAAGCTGGAGTCTTCGCAGCAACAGCAACTGATCGAGCTGTTCCAGCACAGCAAGGCGCTGGAAACCATGCACAACATGCGCGTGGAACTGGGCGCGATCTGGGAACGCTCGCACTCGACCCGCGACCAGCTGCTGCACCAGCTGCAGGACTGGTGCGCACGCGCCGAAGCCTCGGGCATCAAGGCGCTGCAGGAGTTCTCGATGCGCCTGCGCAGCTATGCCTGATTTGGTTCGCTAAGCATACGGACGGCTCCTTCGGGAGCCGTTTTTGTTTTGGTGCTACTGCATCGCTCGCTGTAGGGTGGGCGGGTTTCCCGCCCACCCTACGTGTGCGGCAACGTCAAATGAAGAGCACCTGCGCCCCCTCCGGCAACACCAGCCTTGCCCGCGCATCGAACGGCTCCTTCCCATCAAACCGCCGGCAATACACCGGCGCATTCACATGGTTACGCGTCGCCTCCGTGATCGGATAACTCGCCAGCAGCCGCTCGCCATCCACGACATCGACATGCGCCTGTGACGAAGGGCTGCACACCGACAGGCTCAGCTTGCGCGTCATCGCCCAGGTCAGCAGGCGGTGGTGCCAGGGCACTAGCGGATCGATGGCGCGGGGAATATCCTCGAGCAGGCTGCGCACCGCGCCAATGGTCCAGGCGTCGTCCGCCACGGTCGGCACCAGCACCAGGTTGACGCGCAGGTCGGAGGGCTTCTTGTTGATCGAAAAGCTGCCGTCCTGCGCCGCGATCTCGTCCTCGACCGGCACCAGGTACAGGCCATGCCTGTCCAGCTGGACAGGCAGCGAACGCCCGGCGCCGTCGAGCCAGATCGCCAGGTCGTCGGTGCGCACGCCCGGGTGTGCGGGACGCAACTGCACGCCCAGGGCGACCCGCCCGGCGAGGTGCTGCCGCACCGCTTTCGCCATCGGATAGAACAGGTCTTTATAAGGTACGAGGCGCTCGCGCGCCACCTTCACCTCGACGGTCTGGACTGTGGGTGCACCGGCGGCAGCCGCCGCGGCGCTAGCGCAGCACAGGGCGAACGCGAGGAATCGGTGGAGGAAAGCCATGCTCGACAAGGACTGGTTGGAACCGGGCTATCCTTACACGGCAAACAGGAAATTGCAATATATGCATCACTTTTCACTCATCCCGCGTAAGTTTCCGGCGTGGCAGCTTGAGGTAAGTGAGCGCTCGCCATAGCCACTCGACCGGACCATGGCTGAAGCGCGCCAGCCACCAGTGGCTGAACACGACCTGTACCGCGCACAGGGCCAGGGCCAGCGCGACCTGGGCGCCGCGTCCCATGCCCCACAGCCCGGCGCCATAGCCGTAGAACAGCAGCGACAGGACCAGGGTCTGGCCAAGGTAATGCGTGAGCGCCATGCGGCCAAAAGGGGCAAGGAAGGCGACGGCGGCGCGGGCGCGGCTGTGCAGCAGCAGGACCACCGCCGCCACGTAGCCGAGCGAGGCGGGCAGGGCGCCCAGCATCAGGAGGGCGTGGGCGAAATCGTAGCCCTTGTCGGCCACCCCGGAGGGACGTCCGGTGGCGATCAGGCCGCCTGCCAGGCCGAGCAGCAGGCCGAAGGGAATGCCGAAGGCGGCCAGGCGGCGGAACAGGGGAAGGTGTGCGTGTGCATTGGCGATCACTCCGGCGCGCACGAACCAGACGCCGACCAGGAACACCCCCACCAGCACCACGCCAAAGCCCATTTCGTCGCGCAGGCGTTCTCCCAGCTGGCGCGTGCGCATGGCAACGGCGTCACCGTAGCTGCCCTGGGTGAGGACCTGGCGCTCCTCCGCACTGCGGCGCACGCGTTCCCGGTGGCGCAGCCGGCGGGCCTCGGCCTCGCTGGCGGTTTCGCCATGCTCGCTGGTGGCACTCGCCGCCGACAGCGCCGCCGCCCCTGGCGCGACATAGCGCATGCCGCCATCCAGGGCGAGCAAGCCGAAGCAGACGACGAAGATCGCGGCGCCGGCCCGCAAGGGCCGGGCAGATGCCGGCTCGCCGTAGCGCCAGGCCAGCAGCCCGAGCGCAATCAGCAGCGCCGCCGCCAGCAGGACTTCGCGGATGCCTCCATCCCTGCCGCCCAGCGCCAGGATCAGGGCGGCCAGCAGCATCAGGATACCGGGCAGCAGCATCGCCGCCGGAAAGCGCCATCCGCCGGCGCCATCGCGCAGGTAGAGCGCGAGCAGGCCGGCGAAGACCAGCGGCGTGGCGAGCGCGCTCGCGAGACGCAGCTCCGGCACGGCGGACAGGGCGAAGCAGGCGAGGATGGCTGCCAGCAGCCACTTGCCGCGTGCGAACAGGGCCAGCAACAGCACCAGGGCGCCGATCGCATAGCTCAGAAGGATGTCGCCGCTCCACAGCAGGATGTGGTGCAGCAGGCCGAATACGGCCAGTGCGGCGATGCGGCGCAGGTAGGCGGGCAGGAAGGGGCGCCCGGCGGCCGTGGCGCGTTCCAGCATCAGGGCGAAGCCCATGCCGAACAGCAGCGAGAACAGGATCCAGAACTTGCCGGTGACCAGGTAATTGACGAGGAAGGCGGCCAGCCAGTCCAGTCCGGCGAGTCCGGGCGGGATGCCTTCGCCGGCTTCGACCACCGGGCGGTTGAAGAATTCGACGTTGACGACGCAGATCCCGGCCAGGGCGAAACCGCGCAGGACGTCGAGGACTTCAATGCGCTGCCGGGCGGGAAGGGGAGAGAGGGAAGGGCTTGCCATCATGACAGCTTAACGGCAGGGCGCCCCAAAACAAAAGAGCCGCCAGTGTGAACGGGCGGCTCTTTCCGAAAACGAGATCAATTACTTGATCTTGGTTTCCTTGTAGATCACGTGCTTACGTGCTTTCGGGTCGAATTTGGTGATTTCCATCTTCGCCGGCATCGTGCGCTTGTTCTTGGTGGTGGTGTAGAAGTGACCGGTACCTGCGGTCGATTCCAGCTTGATTTTGTCGCGGCCAGTTTTTGCCATGATAGCTCCCTAATTAAACTTTTTCGCCACGGGCACGCATGTCGGCCAGCACGGCGTCGATGCCGAGCTTGTCGATCACGCGCAGACCGGCATTGGACAGACGCAGGGAGACCCAGCGGTTTTCCGATTCCACGAAGATGCGGCGGTTCTGCAGGTTCGGCAGGAAGCGACGCTTGGTTTTGTTGTTAGCGTGGGAGACGTTGTTGCCAACCATCACTCCCTTGCCGGTAACTTGGCAGACACGTGCCATAGTGCACTCCTTAATAATGTTCCAGGATTGGAAAAACGAGAGTATAGCGCGAAAAGAGAAGACAAATCAATCACTTGCGAAAAACAAATGTGTCTTGCGATCGTGACCTCATTTAACAATTGTGGATGAGCTGGATAAGCTGCTGTTTACGCAGTGTAAAGCTGGCATCCGGATCTCGCCGTCGACCTTCATGCCGTCGTTCCGGCGCAGGCCCACTGCTGTCCGGGATAAGCGATACCGCTGCCTTTGCAGAGGGTTTGTAGCAGAATTAGCAATATTTGTGCTGCCAGGAGCAAATTTTAACCGTTAGCTCGTCATACGCGCCACCGGCGCCTACGAATTCCCGCGAAGGCGGGGAGCCCAAGTTCGTTGCAGGCTGTTAGCGTTTGTTGTGGCTACTCACGCAAACTTGGGTCCCCGCCTTCGCGGGGATGACGAGTTTCAGCTAGATGAAATTATCCCGGACAGCAGTGGGCGCAGGCCGGAACCCAGGCTCGTTGCGCTCCACAAACGTCAAACGCTACAGGAACACTACCGAACTCGGATTCCGGCCTTCGCCGGAATGACGGTCTCACGGGAGCCGGGGGCAATGCTGCATGCGCTATTCGCATACCTACAACTGCCCACTCTCCGCAAACGAATGCACCTGGCTCCCCGCCACCACGAAGTGGTCCAGCACCCGGATATCCACCAGCCCCAGCGCCTGCACCAGCGCGCCTGTCAGCCGCAGGTCGGCCTCGCTCGGATCCGCGACCCCCGAAGGATGGTTGTGCGCCAGGATCACCGCCGCGGCGTTGCGCCGCAGCGCCGCCTTGACCACCTCGCGCGGATACACGCTCGTGTGGGTCAAGGTTCCCCGAAACATTTCCTCGCTGTTAATCAGGCGATTCTTCACATCCAGGAACAGCACCACGAAGGATTCACGCGTCTGCAGCGCGAACTGGTTGCGCAAGTAATGCCGCACGGCGGAGGGCGAACACAGCGCCTCGCGCTCGAATTGTTCCGCCACGGCGCGCCGGGCCAGTTCGATGGCCGCCTGCAGCTGGGCATACTTGGCCGGTCCGAGCCCGTGCAGCTGCCCGAACTCGTTCGAATCCGCGTGCAGCAAGCGCTGCAGCGAGCCGAAATGGCCCAGCATGTCGCGCGCCAGCGCCACCGCGCTCTTGCCCGCCACCCCCACGCGCAGGAAGATGGCCAGCAGTTCCACGTCGCTCAATACGCCGGCGCCCGCACGCAGCAGCCGCTCGCGCGGGCGTTCCTGTTCGGGCCAGTCGCAAATTCCCATGTGTCTTCCTCGCCAAGAGTCGTCGCCAAAAAAGAAGGCAGCGGCGGCGTAAGCCCCGCGCCTGGCTTACAATAGCGGTTTGCCCGAACAGGGTTGCCTGCTACAACAAACAACATGTCCAACGTTTCTCCCGTCGTCAACGAATCGTCCTACCTGACCCTGCATTACCGTCTGGCCGTTGCCGGCGGCGCCGATATCGTCACCACCTTCAACGGCACGCCCGCCACCCTGATGCTGGGCCAGGGCCAGCTCGCGCCCTTCCTGGAGCAGCGCCTGCTCGGCCTGCCGGAAGGCACGCACCAGACCTTCGATCTGAGCGCGCTCGAGGCGTTCGGCGAGCGCAACCCGGAACTGATCCAGGCCGTCTCGAAAACCACCCTGGAACAGAATTCGGTGCCGGGCGCCGACTATGCGGTGGGCGAAGTGGTCGAGTTCAACGCGCCCAAGGGCGGCCGCTTCGCCGGCGTGCTGCTGGAAATGCGCGATACCTCGGCCGTGTTCGACTTCAACCATCCGCTCGCGGGCCAGCCCCTGCAATTCGAAGTGAAACTGATCTCGGTGCTCTGACATATGGAAAATGAAATCCTGCTAGCCCAGCCGCGCGGCTTCTGCGCCGGCGTGGACCGTGCGATCGAGATCGTCGAGCGCGCCCTGAAACAGTTCGGCGCGCCGATCTACGTGCGCCACGAGATCGTGCACAACGCCTACGTGGTCGAAGACCTGCGCAACAAGGGCGCGATCTTCATCGAGGAGCTGGACGATGTCCCGGCCGGCAACACCCTGGTGTTCTCGGCCCACGGCGTGTCGAAAGCGGTGCGCGCCGAAGCGGAAGCGCGCGGCCTGAGCATTTTTGACGCCACTTGCCCGCTGGTGACCAAGGTCCACGTCGAAGTGGCCAAGATGCGCAAGCAAGGCTGTGAGATCATCATGATCGGCCACGACGGCCACCCGGAAGTCGAAGGCACCATGGGCCAGGCCGAAGAAGGCATGCACCTGGTCGAGACCGTCGAGGACATCGAGCGGCTGCAGGTGCGCAACCCGGACCAGCTGGCCTACGTGTCCCAGACCACGCTGTCGGTCGACGACACCGCCGAGATCATCGCCGCGCTCAAGGCGCGCTTCCCGAACATCATCGAGCCGAAGAAGGGCGACATCTGCTACGCCACCACCAACCGCCAGGAAGCCGTCAAGTTCCTGGCGCCCCAGGTCGAAGTGGTGATCGTCGTGGGCAGCCCGAACAGCTCGAACTCGAACCGCCTGCGCGAAGTGGCCGAGAAGAAGGGCACCCCGGCCTACATGGTCGACAACGCAAGCAAGATCGAACCGGCCTGGATCGCCGGCAAGAAGCGCATCGGCGTGACCGCCGGCGCCTCGGCCCCGGAAGTGCTGGTGCAGGCCGTCATCGACCGTCTCAAGGAGCTGGGCGCGGCCAGCGTGCGCGCCCTGGAAGGCGTCGAAGAAAACGTTACGTTCCCGCTGCCGAAAGGCCTGGACGGGGTGCGCGCCGAGTCCATGTAGCTACCTTGTCGATCAGGCATCGGATAATTTCGGCATTTTCCGGTGCAAGTTTTCCAACAGCCAAGCTATGATGACGGCGTTCGGAAGACGATGACCCACCATGAGCGGCACTTCGAGGACACTTGAAGTGCCGTTTTTGTTAGATCGAAAAGAGGCAGCGAAACGATGGAGACTTTTGTCCAGCAAATACTGAACGGGCTCGTTCTGGGCAGTATGTACGCCCTGATCGCGCTCGGCTACACCATGGTGTACGGGGTGCTCAACCTGATCAACTTCGCCCACGGCGACGTGTTGATGATCGGCGCGATGGTCGGCCTGTCCATCCTGAAGCTGCTCGAGGCCTATGCCCCGGGCCTGCCCGGCTACCTGCAGCTGGCGGCCGCCATCCTGGGGGCGATTCCCGTCACCATGCTGGTCAACATCCTGATCGAGCGCGTCGCCTACCGCCGCCTGCGCAATGCGCCGCGCCTGGCGCCCTTGATCACGGCGATCGGTGTGTCCATCCTGCTCCAGACCTTCGCCATGATGATCTGGGGCCGCAGCCCGATTCCCTTCCCGCAGCTGCTCTCGTCCGAACCCATCGAGATTGGCGGCGCCCTGATCACGCACACCCAGGTGCTGCTGCTGGTGCTGGCCGCCTCGGCGATGGCCGGCCTGGTGCTGCTGGTCGAGCGCACCCGCATGGGGCGCGCGATGCGCGCCGTGGCCGAGAACCCGCGCGTGGCGGGCCTGATGGGCGTGGACTCGAACCGAGTGATCGTCGCCACCTTCGCCATCGGCGCCGCGCTGGCCGCGGTGGCCGGCGTGATGTGGGGCGCCAACTACGCCTCGATCACCTTCACCATGGGCGTCCTGCCCGGCATGAAGGCCTTCTGCGCGGCGGTGCTGGGCGGGATCGGCAACATCTACGGCGCCATGATCGGCGGCATCCTGCTGGGCATCATCGAAGCCCTGGGCGCCGGCTACATCGGCGACTTCACCGGCGGCTTCCTGGGCAGCCACTACCAGGACATCTTCGCCTTCGTGGTGCTGATCCTGGTGCTCACCCTGCGCCCGTCCGGCATCATGGGCGAACGCGTGGCCGACCGCGCCTGACGAGGAGACGACGACATGACACTGCTGACTTTCGACGTCCAGCACAAGCCGCGCCAGGCCTACACCAGCATGGCGATCGTGCTGGCCCTGATGCTGGTGTTCCCCTTCATCGCCTCCCTGTACGGCAATTCCTGGGTGCGCATCATCGACATCGCGCTGCTCTACATCATGCTGGCGCTGGGCCTGAACATCGTGGTCGGCTTCGCCGGCCTGCTGGACCTGGGCTACATCGCCTTCTTCGCGGTGGGCGCCTACCTGGTCGGCCTGTTCGCATCGCCCCAGTTCGCGGCCTTGCTCGAATCGATGGTCTATTATTCGCCGGCGCTGGGCGAGGCCTTGATCGCCTTCTTCGGCCCCGAGATCCAGCAGAACGGCATCCACCTGTCGGTGTGGGCGATCGTGCCGCTGGCGGCCCTGGTCGCGGCCCTGTTCGGCGCGCTGCTGGGCGCGCCGACGCTCAAGCTGCGCGGCGACTACCTGGCCATCGTGACCCTGGGCTTCGGCGAGATCATCCGCATCTTCATGAACAACCTGAACGACCCGATCAACTTCACCAACGGGCCGCAGGGCATCAACATGATCGACCCGATCCGCATCTATGGCGTGTCGCTGGCGGGCGAGGCGGGTTCCGGCGCGATGGTCGAGGTGTTCGGCATGGCCATGCCTTCGGTGAACGCCTACTACTTCCTGTTCCTGGCGCTGTGCATCGCCACCATCTTCATCACCACCCGTCTGCAGCATTCGCGCCTGGGCCGCGCCTGGGTGGCGATCCGCGAGGACGAGATCGCGGCCAAGGCCATGGGCATCAATACCCGCAACGTCAAGCTGCTGGCCTTCGCCATGGGCGCGTCCTTCGGCGGCGTGGCCGGCGCCATGTTCGGCGCCTTCCAGGGCTTCGTGTCGCCCGAGTCCTTTTCGCTGACCGAATCGATCGCCGTGCTGGCGATGGTGGTGCTGGGTGGGATCGGCCATATTCCGGGTGTGGTGCTGGGCGGCGTGCTGCTCGCGGCCCTGCCGGAAGTGCTGCGCCACGTGGTGGAGCCGGCCCAGCAGGCCATGTTCGGCACCGTGCTGATCGAAGCGGAAGTGCTGCGCCAGCTGCTCTACGGCCTGGCGCTGGTCCTGATCATGCTGGTGCGCCCGGCCGGCCTGTGGCCGTCGCCGAACAAGGAAGAGCGTCCAAACGCCGCCCTGGCGCGCGAGGACCAGGAAGCCGCCAAGGCCTGAAGGACAAGACAATGAGCGAACAGCTTCTTTTGAACATCTCCGGCGTCAACAAGCGCTTCGGCGGCCTGCAGGCCCTGACCGACGTCGGCATCCGCATCATGCGCGGCCAGATCGTGGGCCTGATCGGCCCGAACGGGGCCGGCAAGACCACCTTCTTCAACGTCATCACCGGCCTGTACCAGCCGGACTCGGGCAGCTTCGAGCTGGCCGGCAAGCCGTATTCGCCTTCCGCGCCGCACGAAGTGGCCAAGGCGGGCATCGCGCGCACCTTCCAGAACATCCGCCTGTTCGGCGAGATGAGCGCGCTCGAGAACGTGATGGTGGGCCGCCACGTGCGCACCCGCCAGGGCGTGTTCGGCGCCATCTTCCGCCACAAGGCGGCGCGCGAGGAGGAAGCGGCGATCCGCGCCCGGGCCCAGGAGCTGCTGGACTTCGTCGGCATCGGCGCCTTTGCCCACCGCACGGCGAAATTCCTGTCCTATGGCGACCAGCGCCGCCTGGAAATCGCGCGCGCGCTGGCCACCGATCCGCAGCTGCTGGCGCTGGACGAGCCGGCGGCCGGCATGAACGCGACCGAGAAGCTGGCCCTGCGCGAGCTCCTGGTGAAGATCAAGTCCGATGGCCGCACCGTGCTCCTGATCGAGCACGACGTGAAGCTGATGATGGGACTGTGCGACCGCATCACGGTGCTGGAGTACGGCAAGCAGATCGCGGAAGGGCTGCCGGCCGAGATCCAGAAGAACGAGGCCGTGATCAAGGCCTACCTGGGAGGCGCGCACGCATGAGCGAGAACATCCTGAAGATCAGCGGCCTGAAGGTCGCGTACGGCGGCATCAAGGCGGTCAAGGGCGTGGACCTGGAAGTGAACCGCGGCGAGCTGGTGACCCTGATCGGCGCCAACGGCGCGGGCAAGACCACCACCTTGAAGGCGATTACCGGCACGCTCCCGCCGTGCAAGGTGGAAGGAACGATTTCCTACCTGGGCCAGCCCCTCAAGGGCAGGTCCTCGTTCCGCCTGGTGCAGGAGAAGCTGTCCATGGTGCCGGAAGGGCGGGGCGTGTTCACCCGCATGACGATCCACGAGAACCTCCTGATGGGCGCCTACACGCGCGACGACAAGGCGGGAATCGAGGCGGACATCGAGAAGTGGTACGCGGTGTTCCCGCGCCTGAAGGAGCGCGCGGCGCAGCTGGCCGGCACCCTGTCGGGCGGCGAGCAGCAGATGCTGGCGATGGCGCGCGCGCTGATGTGCCACCCGACCCTGCTGCTGCTGGACGAACCCTCGATGGGGCTGTCGCCGATCATGGTGGAGAAGATTTTCGAGGTGATCCGCGACGTCTCGTCGCAGGGGATCACGATCCTGCTGGTGGAGCAGAACGCCAAGCTGGCGCTGCAGGCGGCGCACCGGGGATATGTGATGGAGTCGGGGGCGGTGACGATGACGGGGAATGCGCAGGACATGCTGCACGATCCGCGGGTGCAGGCGGCGTATTTGGGGGAGTAGGTCAGCCGGCGTGGCCGAAGCCGCCGATGCTTGTTCCGCCATCACTCTCGTTAACGTCATCCCCGCGCAGGCGGGGACCCAAGTCCGTCGCATACTGCCTGCGTTTGATGTTCGTGGCAATGCATGCAAACTTGGGTCCCCGCCTTCGCGGGGATGACGTTAAAAGGGGCGCCAGGTATTCGATGGGCGGACTTCGGAGAAGCCGCCCAAAAAACAAAAAGCCGGACCGCTCACGCGCTCCGGCTTTTCACTTACTTGACTAAAACCAGCTTAGGCCGCTGCAGCCGCGGTCGCGGCGTTGGTAGCCTTGCGAGCAGTTGCCGAAAACTGGTTCACCGCTGCGTTCAGGTTGGCCTCCACGGCTTCGACTGCCTGCTTGGTGGTCTTGCTGATCTGCTCGTAACCGGCGTTGGCGTTGCTGATCGCGGTCTTGACGGCGGCAACGAAGCTTTCCGAACCGGCCGGGGCGTTCTTGCTCACTTCGTCGACCAGCGAGATCACCTTGCGGTTGGCTTCGACGATCTGGCTTTCGGCGGCCTTCGAGAACTCGGCGCCGGTGCCGGTGGCGATCGAGGCCAGCTGGCGGCTGTACGACAGGGCCTTTTCAGCGGCCGGCTGTGCCTGCGACGCGGTCAGGGCGAAGAATTCTTGCGGGTCCTTGGCGCCCAGCAGCTGGCGGGCCACGGCCGACGACTCTTCCAGGGTGGCGCGCGCTGCGTTGATGTTCAGGTCGGCCAGCTTCTCCATGCTTTCGAAGGTCTTCGAAGTCAGCGACGACAGCAGGGCGAATTGCGATTCCAGGCTAACTTTGGTGGCGTTCGAGAACTGCTCAGGGATTGCAAACATGTGACTCTCCAAAATGAATACGTTTCTTAAAGAAAAGGATATTGCTAAAGGTGAGACAAGTTCCTGCTTAAACTAGCTAAACTCGCTGGCTGAAACTCTTTTTTGTGCACCGCAACAGACCCGATTGTCGGCCACTTCTTTTGACGCGTCAAGCAGTTTTGATGCGATGCACCATCCAGCGTTCATAAATTTCTTGAATGAATTAATTGCAAGAAATAAGCCTTGAGATAGCGCAAAGGAACTGCAGAAAAACCCGCGTTATTACACCGGCAATGCGTCATTTATCGCCCCGGAAACGTCGTCCAGGTGGCCGTGCTAGACTAGCCGCTTGTGTTTTCTTCAATCCGCCGTGGCAACGGCGCGACAGCCCCGGCCATGCAGACCCGCGCGACGCCAGCCAGCAGCTCCTGGCTTTCTCCGATCCCCCTGTTTTTCGTGTTCTTGTGGAGCACCGGATTCGTCGTCGCCAAGCTCGGCCTGCCCTATGCGCCGCCGTTGACCTTCCTGATCGTGCGCTGCCTCGGCGTGCTGGCCGTGCTGCTGCCGGTCGTGCTGTTGTTCCGCGCGCCGTGGCCGCGCGGCCAGGTGCTGCATGTGGCGGTGGCCGGCATCCTGCTGCAGGCCGGCTACCTCGGCGGCGTATGGGCGGCCATCAAGCTCGGCATGCCGGCCGGGCTGACTGCCCTGATCGTCGGCATGCAGCCCATCCTCACCGCAGCGGCCGCGCCCCTGATCGGCGAGCGCGTGCTGCCGCGTCAATGGCTGGGCCTGCTGCTCGGCCTGGGCGGCGTGGCGCTGGTGGTCTACGCCAAGATCAATATGACAGGCTTGAGCGCCGCCGGCATCGCGCTGTGCGTGTTCGCGCTGCTGTCGATCACGGCCGGCACCATGTATCAGAAACGCTGGTGCCCGCGCTTCGACCTGCGCACCGGCACCGTGATCCAGTTCGCGGCCACCGTGGCGGTGCTGGCGCCGCTGGCGGTCTGGCTCGAAGGGCTCGACCCGGCGTTTTCCAGCGTGTCCTGGACCCGTGAATTCGTGATCGCCTGGCTGTGGTCGGTGTTCGCGCTGTCGATCGGCGCGATCTTCCTCTTGTTTACCCTGATCAGCCGCAGCGCGGCCACCGAGGTGACCAGCCTGCTCTACCTGACCCCGCCCACCACGGCCCTGATGGCCTGGCTGCTGTTCGGCGAATCCTTCACCTTGCTCGGCCTGGCCGGCATGGTGGTCGCCGTCACGGGCGTCGCTTTCGTCGTCAAGAAATAATTGCCCATCATTTACTCAATGGAGACCCCATGATTTCCAGCCCAGGCCAAGAAGCCGTCGATGCCGCCATCACCTCGCGCCGTTCGATCCGCGCCTTCCTCGACAAGCCGGTCGAGCGCGCAGACATCGAACGCATCCTGGAGGTGGCGGCGCGCGCGCCGTCGGGCACGAATACCCAGCCGTGGAAAGTTTATGTGCTGACGGGGCAGGCGCGCCGCCGCCTGTCCGATGCGATCCTGGCGGTCAACGCCGATCCGCAGCAGGCGCGCGAGCATACAGAGGAATACGCCTACTACCCGCGCGAATGGGTCTCGCCGTATATCGACCGCCGCCGCAAGGTCGGCTGGGACCTGTACAGCCTGCTCGGCCTGACGCGCGAGAACAAGGCCGGCATGGCGGCCCAGCACGCGCGCAACTATGCTTTCTTCGACGCGCCGGTGGGCCTGATCTTCACCATCGACCGCGTCATGGAGCAGGGCTCCTGGCTGGATTACGGCATGTTCCTGCAAAGCATCATGGTGGCGGCCCGTGCACGCGGCCTCGATACCTGCCCACAGGCGGCCTTTACGCAGTACCATCGGGTTATCGCAGACCAGCTGTCGCTGCCGGAAAACGAGATGGTGGTGTGCGGCATGGCGCTGGGCTGGGCCGACATGGCCAAGGTCGAAAACAGCCTGGTGACGGAACGCGAGCCGGTTGGCGGGTTCACGACTTTCATGGAGTAAGCTGCTGTATTAATAACAAACGCAGCATAATCGTTGTTTTTGTGAATTGTTGCCGTGCGGAATGTGAAATCTCCTTGCGATCAAACGCTGTTCGGCTAAACTTTGGTTCGTACCTCATCCGTTCGCATCGAAGGGTTTTCCGATGTTAAAAATTGCTTTAGCTGCCGTTGTTTCCCTGATGTTCGCCTTCCAGCCGGTGCAAGCGGCCGGGGCGGGCGCGGGCGCTGGAGCAGGGGCCGACAAGACCCAGGTCGCCAAGAAGAAAAAGAAAACCAGGACCGTGCGCAAGACCGTGCGCGCCAAGAAGCGCCAGGACCTGGCCAAGACCATCGCCGCCGACAACCGCCAGCGCATGGTGCGCCGTGTCGCCATGGTGCGCGGCAAGCGTGTGGTGACCTACCAGTCGGTGCGCCGCGCCGCGCCATCCTATGATCCGCGCAGCCTCGGCGACATTGCCGGGCTGAGCCGTACCCCCGATCCGCTGTCCCTGCGTTCCAACGTCGCCTTCGTGCTCGACCAGAACAGCTCGGAAGTCCTGTTCGAGAAGAACGCCAGCGTGGCGCTACCGATCGCCTCGATCACCAAGCTGATGACCGGCCTGGTCGTGGTCCAGGCCAACCAGGACCTCGACGAAGTGCTGCGTATCACCGACGCCGACGTCGACCGCCACAAGTACAGCAGCTCGCGCCTGCCGGTCGGTGCGCGCATGACGCGCCGCGAACTGCTGCACATCGCCCTGATGAGCTCCGAGAACCGCGCCGCCTCCGCGCTGGGCCGCAATTATCCGGGCGGGATCGAGGCCTTTGTCGCGGCCATGAACGCCAAGGCGCGCGAGCTGGGCATGAACGACACCCATTATGTCGATGCCAGCGGCCTGTCGAGCCGCAACGTCTCGAGCGCACGCGACCTGGCCAAGCTGGTCGCCAGCGCGCACCAGGAACCGATCCTGCGCGAATACTCGACTACCAAGGATTCGGTGGTCAAGGCCAGCGGACGGCCGATGCGCTATGCGAACACGAATTACCTGGTGGCGCTGCCCGACTGGAACATCGGCATCCAGAAGACCGGTTTCATCAACGAAGCGGGGCGCTGCCTGGTGATGCAGGCCATGATCCAGGGGCGCAATGTGATCATGGTGTTCCTGGATTCGAAAGGAAAGATGTCGCGCACCGCGGACGCGGGACGCATGCGGCGCTGGCTCGAGGCGGTCACGCCGGATGGGCTGGGCGGTGGCGCACCGCCGGCGCCGGCGGTCACGACGGCCGCCGCGCCGGTCGAATTGCCGAATTGACGTAGGTTTAAACAGCCGGCGCCGGCCGATACCCCAAGGTCGACGAAATGCTCGCCGCCGTCTGCACCAGGTCCTCAAGCCAATCTTCCTGCAGGCGGTCGGCCGGCGCCGAGATCGACAACCCGGCCACCAGCTTGCCGCTGTCGTCGTGGATGCCGGCCGCCATGCAGCGCACCCCCAGTTCCAGCTCCTCGTTGTCGCGCGCATAGCCGCGCGAGCGCACCAGGCTCAGCTCGCGCTCGAGGCGCGCCAGCTCGGTGATCGAATTCTTGGTATGGCCCGCCAGCCCGGTGCGGGTGGCGTAGGCGCGGATCGCCTTGACGTCGTCCACCGACAGGAACAGCTTGCCCGTCGAGGTCAGGTGCAGCGGACCGCGGCCGCCGATGGCGCGCACCACCTGCATGCCGGAACGCTCAGAAAACGCGCGGTCGATGTAGACGATCTCGTCGCCCTGGCGCACCGACAGGTTCACCGTCTGCTGCGTCTTGCGGTGCAGGGCGCGCATCGCGTCGAGCGCCGCTTCGCGCACCGACAGGCGGCTCTTGACCACGTTCCCCAGTTCCAGCAGCCGCATGCCGAGCCGGTAGGTGCCCGGCTCCACGCGGTCGACGAAACGCGTCACGACCATGTCGTTCAGGATCCGGTGCGCGGTCGAGGGGTGCAGGCCCGAGACCTTCGACAACTCCTTCAGGCTCACCGGGTCCGTGTAGCTCGCCAGCGCGTCGAGCAAGGCCATCATGCGTTCGATCACCTGGATCGAGGTCTTGGCTGGTTCTGGGGTTTCCATTTTCATGATGTGGTTGGTGCAGTGCAGTATCGTGCCTTCTTTATACCATGATGTGAAAAGCTCATGCAAACACATGGGTTAGTGTGCGCCGTCGGTTTTTCACAAAACCGGCGCGGCGGCGCATAATGGCATTCCTGCATGATTAACTTTCAAACACGATGGAACACCCGATCAGCGAATTCAAGACCAAGCGCGGCCTGGACCGCCTCCTCGCCGCCTGCCGCAACACCTGGGACGGCTTCGCCTGGGCCTGGCGCAGCGAGGCGGCCTTCCGCCAGGAGATCGTGGTCATCGCCATCGCGACGGTCGTGGCGCTGGTGCTGCCGGTATCCGGTTTCCAGAAGTTGGTGCTGGTCGGCGTGCTGGCCATCGTGCTGGTCGTCGAACTGATCAACTCGGCCATCGAAGCGATCGTCGACCGCATCTCGCTCGAGCGCCATCCGCTGTCGAAGGTGGCCAAGGACATGGGCAGCGCCGCGGTCTTCCTGACCCTGCTGCTGGCCGTGGCGACCTGGGCCGTCGTGTTGTACAACCGTTTTTACTGACCGGCGGGCAGGTGCCCCCGGTAATTTTTGTGTCCCAACTAGGAGATAAAACATGACGTTACGCCTCGGCGATACCGCCCCGGATTTCGAGCAGGACTCCAGCATCGGCAAGATCCGCTTCCACGAGTGGGCAGGCGATTCCTGGGTGGTGCTGTTCTCGCACCCGGCCGATTTCACCCCGGTCTGCACGACCGAGCTGGGCCTGACCGCCAAGCTCAAGCCGGAATTCGACAAGCGCAATGTCAAGGCGATCGCGCTGTCGGTCGACCCGGCCGAGCAGCACAAGGAGTGGATCAAGGACATCGAAGACACCCAGAAGACCGTGGTCGGCTTCCCGATCGTGGCCGACGCCGACCGCAAGGTCTCCGAGCTCTACGACATGATCCACCCGGAACAGTCGGCCACCGCCACCGTGCGCTCGCTGTTCGTGATCGATCCGAACAAGAAGATCCGCCTGACCATCACCTACCCGATGAGCACCGGCCGCAACTTCGACGAAGTGCTGCGCGTGATCGACGCCCTGCAGCTGACCGACGGCTACACCGTGGCCACCCCGGGCAACTGGAAAGACGGCGATCCGGTCATCATCCCGCTGACCGTGCAGGATCCGGAAGTACTGAAGCAGAAGTATCCGAAGGGCTTCGAGGCGCCGCGTCCTTATCTACGCCTGACGCCGCAGCCGAACAAGTAAGCACAGCCACCTCGTCGTCCCCGCCTTCGCGGGGACGACGTTCGTTTACAGCTATTCGCCTACTCGGCCGTTGCAGAACGACAACGCCCCGAGCTCATCCGCACGAATATCTCCGCATAAGCAAATAAGGAAGCTGTCGTTTGTGAAACTGTCGAGTCGACTTACCCTGTGTGCCAAATTGGGAGCACAGCATGTCGATGACTTACATTGTGGCGGGTTTCGCGGTAGGGCTGCTGGTCGGGATGACCGGGGTAGGGGGCGGTTCGCTCATGACTCCCTTGCTGACCCTGCTGTTCGGCGTCTCGCCTTCCGTTGCCGTGGGCACCGACCTGGCCTTCGCCTCGATCACCAAGGGCGCCGGCACCATCACCCACCGTTTCAACCGCACCGTCCAGTGGCCCATCGTCGGCCGCCTGTGCCTGGGCGCGCTGCCCGCAGCACTGCTCACCACGCTCGCGCTGCGCGAGTTCGGCGCGCTGGACAAGGAAATCGGCCTCGTCATCCGTTATTCGATCGCCGGCTCGGTGCTGCTGACCGTGGTCGCGCTGCTTTTCCGCGGAAAGCTGCTGGCCTGGATCAATGCCCACCCCGACCGCCAGCTGCATGGCCGTCCACTGGCCGCCGCCACCATCATTTCGGGCGCGGTGCTGGGCGTCCTGGTTACCGTGTCCTCGATCGGCGCCGGCGCCATCGGCGCGACCCTGCTGGTCTTCCTCTACCCGAAACTCACGCCGGCCGAAGTGGCGGGCACCGACATCGCCTATGCGGTGCCGCTGACGGCCATCGCGGCCGCCGGCCACTGGTGGCTGGGTTCGATCGACTGGATGCTGCTGCTGACCCTGCTCGTGGGCTCCGTACCCGGCATTACCCTGGGCGCCATGGCATCGCGCGCCGTCCCAGAGCGTTTCCTGCGCGCCTTGCTGGCGACGACCCTGACCGGCGTGGCGGCGAAACTGATGTTCTGACCAAAGCCAAATAGGGAAAGTGTCTATGCAAATGAGGAAAGTTTCGTTTGCTTTATGAGTCACCGATGAGATTATTGTAGCCCGTTAGAAGAATTTGTAATAAGGGCTTCCATGACTTCCCTCGCACAGTCGAGACCGGCGTTGCGGCAAAGCGCCAAGCGCTCACCAGGCCGGGTGATCCCCGGTTTCGGCATCTCGCTCGGCTTCACGATCTTTTACCTTGCGCTGATCGTCCTGATCCCGCTCTCGGCGGTCTTCCTGAAGACCTTCACCATGAGCTGGGAGGCCTTCTGGGCCGCGGTCACCTCGGAACGCGTGATGGCGTCCTACCGGCTGAGCTTCGGCGCCTCGCTGATCGCCGCCCTCATCAACGTCGTCTTCGGCGGCATCGTCGCCTGGGTGCTGGTGCGCTACCAGTTCCCCGGCAAGCGCTTCATCGACGCCCTGGTCGACCTGCCGTTCGCGCTGCCCACCGCGGTCGCCGGCATCACGCTCACCGCCCTGTACTCGCACAACGGCTGGATCGGCCAATACCTGGCCGGCCTGGGCATCAAGGTTGCGTTCACGCCGCTGGGCGTGGTCCTGGCCCTGACCTTCATCGGCCTGCCTTTCGTGGTGCGCACGGTGCAGCCGGTGCTCGAGGAAGCCGAGCGCGAGCTCGAGGAAGCCGCCGCCAGCCTGGGCGCCTCACCCCTGCAGACCTTCATCCGTGTAGTGCTGCCCTCGATCGTGCCGGCGCTGCTGACCGGTTTCGCGCTGGCCTTCGCCCGCGCCACCGGCGAATACGGTTCGGTGATCTTCATCGCCGGCAACCTGCCGATGGTGTCCGAGATCACGCCGCTGTTCATCATCACCAAGCTGGAGCAGTACGACTATGCGGGCGCCACCGCGATCGCGGTCGTCATGCTCGTCATCTCCTTCATCCTGCTGCTGACGATCAACCTGCTGCAGGCCTGGACACGCAAACGGGCGGGCAAGAAATGAGCGCGGTCCTCGACAAGCTGGCGCCTGCGCCTTCCAAGCCCGCGGCCGCCAAGCGCCCGGCCACCAATGTATTCGAGCCGAACTGGGTGCGCTACACCCTGATCGGCGTCGCACTGGCCTTCCTGACCCTGTTCCTGTTCGTGCCGCTGGTGGCGGTGTTCACCGAAGCACTCAAGCGCGGCTGGGAAACCTATGTCGAATCGATCAAGGACCCGGATGCGCTGTCGGCCATCAAGCTGACCCTGATCGCGGCCGGCATCTCGGTGCCGCTCAACCTGGTGTTCGGCGTCGCCGCCGCCTGGGCCATCGCCAAGTTCGAATTCCGCGGCAAGAGCGTCCTGCTGACCCTGATCGACCTGCCGTTCTCGGTCTCGCCCGTGATCGCAGGCCTGATCTACGTGCTGCTGTTCGGCGCCGAGGGCTGGTTCGGCGCCTGGCTGGTGGAGCACGACATCAAGATCCTGTTCGCGGTGCCCGGCATCGTGCTGGCCACGGTCTTCATCACCTTCCCGTTCGTTGCGCGCGAGCTGATTCCGCTGATGCAGCAGCAGGGCACCGAGGAAGAAGAAGCCGCGCTGGTATTGGGCGCGTCCGGCTGGCAGACCTTCGCCAAGGTCACGCTCCCGAACATCAAGTGGGGCCTGCTGTACGGCGTGATCCTGTGTAACGCCCGCGCCATGGGCGAATTCGGCGCGGTGTCGGTGGTCTCGGGCCACATCCGCGGCGAGACCAACACCATGCCGCTGCAGGTCGAAATCCTCTACAACGAATACAACTTCACGGCCGCCTTCGCGATCGCATCCTTGCTGGCGCTGCTGGCGCTGGTGACCCTGGCGGTGAAGAGCCTGATCGAATGGCGCCTGTACCAGGTGAAGAAGGCCGCCGCCGACGAACGCAACACGGAGCACGCAGCATGACCATCGAAGTCCAACACATCCACAAGCAGTTCGGCCAGTTCACGGCGCTGGACGACGTCTCGCTCAAGTTCCCGGACGGCGAGCTGACCGCGCTCCTGGGACCGTCGGGTTGCGGCAAGACCACCTTGCTGCGCGTGATCGCGGGCCTGGAGCATCCGGATTCGGGCGCCGTATTGCTCGACGGTCAGGACGCATCAACCCACCACGTGCGCGAGCGCCAGGTCGGCTTCGTGTTCCAGCACTACGCGCTGTTCAAGCACATGACCGTGTTCGAGAACGTCGCCTTCGGCCTGCGTGTCAAGCCGCGCAAGGAGCGCCCGAGCGAGCAGCAGATCCGCGACAAGGTGAAGCAGCTCTTGGAGCTGGTGCAGCTGGACTGGATCGCCGACCGCTATCCGCCGCAACTGTCGGGCGGCCAGCGCCAGCGCATCGCCCTGGCGCGCGCGCTGGCCGTGGAGCCGCGCGTGCTGCTGCTGGACGAACCTTTCGGCGCGCTCGACGCCAAGGTGCGCAAGGAACTGCGCCGCTGGCTGCGCCGCCTGCACGACGACCTGCACGTGACCTCGATCTTCGTGACCCACGACCAGGAGGAAGCGCTGGAAGTGGCCGACCAGGTGGTCCTGATGAACAAGGGCCGCGTCGAGCAGCAGGGCGCACCGGGCGAGGTCTACAACAATCCGGCTTCGCCCTTCGTCTACGGCTTCCTGGGCAACGTCAACCTGTTCCACGGCCGCGTGCACGAAGGCGTGCTGGCCTCGGGCGACGTCAGCTTCCAAGCGCCGCAGCACAGCGGCGTGCGTGACGGCGCCGGCATCGGCTATGTGCGTCCGCATGACCTGGACGTGGAACGCTATACGCCGGGCGCCGAAGGCGTGGTGACCAAGCTGCGCCGTGCCCACGCGATCGGCCCGCTGGCCCAGCTCGACCTGGAGCGCGCCGACAACGCGCAATTGATCGAGGCCGTCATCCCGAACGAGCGCTTTGCGCATCTCGGTTTGAAGGAAGGCGAGACCGTGGTCGTGCGCCCGCGCCGCATCGACGTGTTCGTGGACCAGGGAGAGGGCATATGAATTTCCAGCAGCTGCGTTCCGTACGCGAAGCGGCGCGCCGCGACTTCAACCTGACCGAGGTGGCGAACGCCTTGTTCACCTCCCAGCCCGGCGTGTCGCGCCAGATCCGCGAACTGGAAGAAGAACTGGGCGTCGAGATTTTCGAGCGCAACGGCAAGCGCCTGACCGGCCTCACGCCGCCGGGCAAGGGCATCCTGCGCATCGTCGAAAAGCTCCTGGTGGAAGCCGAGAATTTGCAGCAGGCCAGCCGCGAGTACGCGGCCCAGGACAGCGGCACGCTCACCGTGGCCGTCACCCACACCCAGGCGCGCTATGCGCTGCCGCAGGTGGTGCAGTCCTTCCGCAACGCCTTCCCCGGCGTACGCATCGCGCTGCAGCAGAGCGCGCCCGAGCACATCGCGGAATGGGTCTTGTCGGGCAAGGCCGACATCGGGATCGCGACCGAGGGCTTGTCGGTGTTCCCTGACCTGGTGTCCTTCCCCTGCTACCGCTGGAGCCACCTGGTGGTGGCGCCGGAAGGGCATCCGATCTTTTCCGGTTCGCAGCCGCTGCGCCTCGAGGACCTGGCCGACTATCCCTTGATTACCTATGACGTGGGCTTCACGGGCCGCAGCCATATCGATGCGGCCTTCGTCGAGGCGGGACTGGCGCCGGACATCGTGCTGACCGCGATGGATTCGGACGTCATCAAGCAGTATGTGTCGCTGGGACTGGGCGTGGGGATCGTGGCCTCGATGGCTTTCGACCATGGCCGCGACAAGGGGCTGCGGGCGATCGAGTCTTCGCACCTGTTCGCACAGAACGTGACACGCCTGGCGGTGCGGCGCGGGTCCTACTTGCGGGCGTATGCGTATCACTTCATCGAGCGGTTTGCCCAGGGGTATACGCGGGCGGATATCGAGAAGGCCTTGCAGACGGCGGAGTGACTGTGGGCTAGTGGCTGCGCAACTGAACTTGGGTCCCCGCCTTCGCGGGGATGACGTGCGGAGAGCAGTGGTGCAAGGAGACCTTAGCCACCTGCTTCAAAACGTCATCCCCGCGAAGGCGGGGACCCAAGTTTGCATGCAGACCGCTAACGCAAATCACTGGCCGGGATTGGTAAACCGCCCATGAATCTCATCGATCGCCGCCACGACATCGGATGACAGCGTGACTTCGAGCGCACCGATGTTCTCCTCCAGCTGCCCCAGCGACGTCGCCCCGATAATGGTCGACCCCACGAACCAGCGCGAATAACACCAGGCCAGCGCCAGCTGCGCCGGGCTCAATCCATTCTCGCGCGCCAGCCTGGCGTATTCCGCACACGCCGCCAGCACGGAAGGCCGCAGGTAGCGCGGACTCCAGCTCTTCGGAAAAATATTCAAGCGCCCGGGCGCCTTCGGATTGTCGAGGTACTTGGCCGTCAGCTGCCCGAAGGCCAGCGGGCTATAGGCCAGCAACGTCACATCGGTGCGGAAACACGCCTCGTCCATCAAACTGGTCTCGAACGAGCGCGCCGTCAGGTTGTATAAATTCTGGATTGTCGCGATCCGCGGCAAGCCCTTCATCTCGGCCAGCTTGACGAACTCGCACACGCCCCAGGCGCTCTCGTTCGATACACCGATGTGCCGGATCTTGCCCTCGTCGATGAGTTCGCCCAGCGCCATCAGGGTCTCTTCGGCCGGCACCGCGGCGCGCTCGGCCTGCGGATCGAACCGGCTGGCGCCGAAGATCGGGACATTCCGGCTCGGCCAGTGCAGCTGGTAGAGGTCGATGTAATCGGTCTGCAGGCGCTGCAGGCTGCTTTCGACCGCGGCGCGGATATTGGCGCGGTCGAGGTTGTGCGAGGGGTCGCGGATCCAGTGCACGCTGGGATTCGGCCCGGCCACCTTGGTGGCCAGCACCAGGTCCGCGCGGCGGCCGGTCTTTTTCAGCCAGCTGCCGATGAAGCGCTCGGTCGAGCCTTGCGTCTCGGCGCGCGGCATCACCGGATACATCTCGGCGGTGTCGATGAAATTCACGCCGCGCTCGAAGGCGTAGTCGAGCTGGCTGTGCGCATCGGCTTCGCTGTTCTGCTCGCCGAAGGTCATGGTGCCGAGGCAGACCGCCGACACCGACAAGTCCGTCCGTCCCAGCCGCGCACGCCGCATCCTCAGGCTCCCTGTTTGCGCAGGGCCTCGGCGCAGTCGCGCACCAGCCCCGGTCCTGCGTAGATCAGGCCGCTGTACAGCTGGACCAGCTTGGCGCCGGCCGCGATCTTGGCGCGCGCATCCGCGCCGCGCATGATGCCGCCCACGCCGATGATCGGGATGTCGTCGCGCAGCTCGGTCTTGAGCGCGCGCACCACGATGGTCGACTGCTCGAACACCGGCGCGCCGGACAGGCCGCCGGCTTCCTGCGCATGCTTCATGCCTTCGACATCGCGGCGGTTGAGCGTGGTGTTGGTGGCGATCACGCCGTCGATCTTGTGGCGCAGCAGGGCGCCCGCGATGTCGCGGATCTGGTCGCCATCCACGTCCGGCGCGATCTTCAGCGCCACCGGCACGTAATGGCCGTATTCGTCGGCCAGGCGCGATTGTTCCTGCTTGAGCTGGGAGAGCAGGGCGTCCAGTTCGGACGCGCCCTGCAGCTGGCGCAGGTTCTTGGTGTTGGGCGAAGAGATATTGACCGTCACATAGCTCGCGAAGGGGTAGACCTTGCGCAGGCAGTGCAGGTAGTCCTCGGCCGCGCGCTCGATCGGGGTGTCGGCGTTCTTGCCGATGTTCAGGCCGAGTACGCCCTGGCGCTCCTGGTAGAAGCGCGAGGCCTGGACATTGGCGACAAAGGCGTCCACGCCGCCGTTGTTGAAGCCCATGCGGTTGATGATGCCGCGCGCCTTCGGCAGGCGGAACATGCGCGGCTTCGGGTTGCCCATCTGGCCGCGCGGCGTCACGGTGCCGATCTCGATCGAGCCGAAGCCGAGCGCGGCCAGGCCGTCGATGTAGGCGCCGTCCTTGTCCAGGCCGGCAGCGAGGCCGACCGGGTTCGGGAAGGTGATCCCCATGACGGTGCGCGGGTCGGGCTTGGGCTTGCGCACGATGCCGGTCAGGCCCAGCTTGGCCGCGCGGCGCAGGGCCGGCAGGGTCAGGTTGTGGGCCGCCTCGGGATCGAGGGAGAACAGCAGGGGACGGGCGAGGGCGTACAGGAGTTTGTCGGACATGGGGTGCTCGAAGTGATAATCCCCGCCATTCTACCGCGCCGACCCGTTCAGGATCGGCCCGCGGCCCTCCGGGCCTGGCGAACTCAGCGTTCCAGCACGCTCCAGGCGCCGTTGATACGGGCCTCCAGGGGGCGGAAATTGATCTTGTAGGCCATCTTCGGGCTTTGCTCGATCCAATAGCCGAGGTAGACGTAGCCCAGGCCGAGCTCGCGCGCCTGGTTCACCTGCCACATCACGTTGTAGGTGCCGTAGGAGGCGCCCTCGACGTCCGGGTCGAAGAAGGTATAGACCGAGGACAGGCCGTCGGACAGCACATCGATGATCGAGACCATGCGCAGGGTGCCGTTCGGCTCGCGGAATTCCACCAGGCGGGTGTTGACCCGGCTCTGCAGCAGAAACTGGGCGTACTGGTCGCGGCTGTCCTGGTCCATGCCGCCGCCCACGTGGCGCGTGGTCTGGTAGCGCAGGTAGAGGGCGTAGTGTTCGTCGGAGAAGGCGAGGTTGGCCACCATCGCCACCAGCTCGCCATGGCGTTTCCAGGCGCGGCGCTGGGTGCGGTTTGGCGTGAAATCCTCGCACTTGACGCGCACCGGGATGCAGGCCTGGCAGCCGTCGCAATACGGCCGGTAGGTGAAGATGCCGCTGCGGCGGAAGCCGTTCTTCACCAGCTCGGAGTACACGTCGGCATTGATGAGATGCGAGGGGGTGGCCACCTGGGACCTGGCCTGGCGGGAGTCGAGATAGCTGCACGGATAGGGCGCCGTGGTATAGAACTGCAGCGTGGCGAAGGGCAGGTCATTTAAGTGCGTCATGCAAAAAGCTCTCGAGACGACGTGGTGAACCTATTTTAGCGAAATCGCGGTGCGCACACTGTTAGCCAGTCAACGGTGCCGCCACCTTCCATTGTGTGATCGCCGGCTCGCGGATCGCCGCCCTCAGGTGCTCCAGGAACTGGCTGCGCGGGATCGGCGCCGCGCCCAGCGAGGCCAGGTGGCCGGTCTCCTGCTGGCAGTCGATCATGCGCACGCCCTGCTGGCGCAGGAAGGCGACCAGGTAAGCGAGCGCTACCTTCGAGGCGTCCGAGACGCGCGCGAACATCGATTCGCCGTAGAACATGCGGCCGATGCAGACGCCATAGGCGCCACCCACCAGTTCGCCATTCAGCCAGACTTCCGACGAGTGCGCATAGCCCAGCCGGTGCAGGCCGGTGTAACCGTCGACGATGTCTTCCGAAATCCAGGTGCCGGGGCCGTCGCGCCGCGGCGCCGCGCAGGCGCGCATCACGTCCTCGAAGGCGCTGTCGAAACGGACATCCCAGCTTCCGCCCTCGAGGCGGCTGCGCTCGACCTTGCGCAGTGTCTTCTTGAGGCTGTCACTGATCTTGAAGTCGCCGGTGAGCAGGACCATGCGCGGATCGGTACTCCACCACAGGATGGGCTGGCCTTCGGAGAACCAGGGGAAAATGCCATTCTGGTATGCAAGGAGCAGGCGCTGAGGCGAGAGGTCGCCGCCGGCCGCGAGCAGGCCGGGCGCGTCCACGGTCAATGCCTCGGACACGTCGGGAAACGGCGTATCGCTCTCGAGCCAGGGAATCATGCGGACCTCGCCTGCTCAGTCGGGCGCGCGGGGAGCGAGCATGGGGCGCACGATGTCCCGGCTGTGAAAACCGTAGCTGCCGCCCTCGCGCACCTTGACGCGGTCGGCGAAGAACAGTTCCAGGGTGCTGCGGATGGTGGGGAAGGCCAGTTCGTCCCAGGGAATCTCGTCCTCGGTGAACAGCCGCACATCCAGGCTCTCGATGCCCGGCGCGAAGTCGAGGTCGCGCAGGCGGGCCAGGTAGAACAGGTGCACCTGGTGGACATGGGCCACGTTCAGCAGGGTGAACAGACTGCCGAGTTCGACGTTTGCGCCGGCTTCCTCCTCGGTCTCGCGCACGGCGGCCTGCTCGGTGGTCTCTTCGTTTTCCATGAAGCCGGCCGGCAGGGTCCAGTAGCCGTAGCGCGGTTCGATGGCGCGGCGGCACAGCAGCACCTGCAGCTTGCCGTCCTGTTCCCAGACGGGGAGCGAGCCGATGACCAGCTTGGGATTGTGATAATGGACGGTGTGGCAGTGCGTGCAGACGTAGCGCGGCCGGTTGTCGCCTTCAGGGATGGCCAGCGCGACAGGATGGGCGCACTCGGAGCAGAATTTCATAGGTCATCGGCAAATTGGTATTGCCCTTTACTTTACACTGATTGCAGTGCTCATGTGGTCCGGCAAGGGCCTTGCCGGAGGCCTGCGGGGCTTATGCATGAGCCATACCATGCTGCAATCGCACAGTCAGGCGGGATTGAATTTGCCTAAAAGGCGGAAGCTGCGTATAATACGAACCATCAGACGCGGGGTGGAGCAGTCTGGCAGCTCGTCGGGCTCATAACCCGAAGGTCACAGGTTCAAATCCTGTCCCCGCAACCAGATTCCAAAAGCCGCTGATCCGCAAGGGTCAGCGGCTTTTTCCATTGGCCTCTGTCGTCGTAGGGTTGGCCGGGGCGCGCAGCCGGCTTCGCCGCCGACCCTACGGTTAGCTCTCCCTTATCGATGCAGCTCAAACCCGCTGCGTTCGCCTGCAATCTCCCCGCACCTGCCCGGTCCAACGGGCAAAGGCTGGCGCCACGCCGGCCGCATGCAAGGGACAAGCACTCATGATCGATGTCGACGATATCAACGATGCCTGGGGCTGGGTCGGTCTGAACGCCGTCGAAGTCCTGGGGGCCAACGCCTTCGGCAACCTCATCCTCCGCGACGAGGACGGCCATTACTGGCGCCTGCGCCCGCAAGATCTGTGCTGCGAACCGGTGGCCAGCAGCCGGGCCGACTTCGATGCGCTCTCCTATAACCAGGATTTCCTCAACGATTGGTACATGCCGGAAGTCGTGCGCCTGGCCGAGGCGGCGCTTGGCCCGCTCCCTGACGGGCGCAAGTACTGCCTCAGGATTCCCAGCGCGCTCGGCGGGCACTACGGGCGCGACAACCTGGCCACGGTGCCGCTGGCCGAGCTGATTCGTTTCTCAGGAGAAGGAGCCCAGCAATTCGAGGGCTTGCCGCGCTGGAACTGAAACCTAGCCTGGCTGCTCGCTCAGGCTGGCCCACAGGTAGGCCGCGGCCATGGTCCGGTGCGGCTTGTAGCGTTCCAGCAGGCGTTCGGCCTCGGCAATGTCGGGCCGCGTGTCGCCGCCCATCAGCTTGTGGAAGGCGGTGCGCACCGCGACGTCGCCGTGCAGCGAGCAATCGGGGTAGCCGTAGCCGCGCAGCAGGGCGTAATTGACGGTCCAGGGGCCGATGCCCTTGACGGCCAGCAGCTCGCGGCTGACCTCCTGCGGATCGCGCTCGCGGGCCAGCGACAGGACGCCGTCGGCCACCAGTTGGGCCAGGCGCAGCACCGTCTCGGCCTTGGCGCGCGAGAATTTGCGGCCCGTGAGGTCCTCGAGCTGCAGGCGGGCCACGTCCGGCGCTTCCGGATAGCACCACAGGCCGCTGGAATGCGGGCGGCCGGCGACCTGGATCAGGGTGCGGCGCAAGGCAATGGCGAAACTGAGATTGATCTGCTGGCCGATGATGGCCCAGGTCAGGGCCTCGAACACGGTGGCCGACTGCACGATGCGCAGGCCGGGCTGGCGCGCCACGAGCGGGCCGAGCACCGGATCGGCGTGCGCGGCATCGGCAAAGGCGGCCGGGTCGATGCGCAGGCCCAGCATGTTGAGCAGGGCGTCGTGCAGGGCTTGCCGCTGGGCGGCGCCCGGCTCGCCGTCGGCGGCGATGCGGCACCGGGCGGCGCGCGGCGTGAAGGCGACTTCGATGAGTACCGGTATGCCACCCAGCAGGATGCCCTTGCGCAGGCCCTCGCTGGTGATGTGCTCGGCTACGCCTTCGGTATCGCGGCCGTGAAAGGCGAGCACGTCCTGCACCCGGTAGCCGGCGGGCAGGGGAAAGACCAGTTCGGTGATCATTTACTTTGCACAGTGGCCGGTGCACGCAGGAAAGACGGCTTGAAGCCGGTCACGAGTGCGGTCCCCAGCAGCACGACGGCCGAGCCGGCCAGCGTATGCCAGCCCACCACCTCGTGCAGGAAGATCGCGCCCCACAGGATGCCGAACACCGGGTTCAGGAAGGTCACGGTCAGGGCCGAGGTGGTGCCGACTTCCTCGATCAGCTTGAAGTAGAGGATGTAGGCGATGCCGCTGCACAGTACGCCGAGCGCGAGCACGGCGGCCATGATGCCGACAGTCGGTTCGCCGGGCGAGGGGAACAGCGGAATCACGGGCAGCACCAGCAGCGCGGCGGCCCACATCGAGCCATGGGCATTGGCGAAGGGCGGCACCGCCCTGGCCGATTTCGCGTACTGGCTGGCGACGCTGTAGCTGAGCGAGGCGACCAGGGCCGCGCCGACCGCCATGCCGGCGCCGGGCAGGTCCGACACATGGTCGAAACCGACCAGCAGGGCCACGCCGATGGTGCCCAGCACCAGGCCCAGGGCGGCGCGCGGACTGACCGGCTGGCGCGCCCACACGAAGGCGACCAGTGCGCCCCACATCGGCGCGGTGGCGTTCAGCACCGACAGCACCGAGGCCGACAGGGTGCGCGCGGCGAACGCGAACAGCACGAAGGGCAGGGCGGAGTTGAACAGGCCCAGGATCAGGTAGTGCTTCCAGTGCTCGCGCAGGTTCAGCGGGGCGGTGGAGGGGCGCTTGCGCAGCACCCACGCCACGCCCGCCAGGAACAGGGCCGCGAAGGCGACCCGGTATTCGATCAGCACGGCGGGGCCGAGCACCGGCGCGGCGATGCGCATGAAGAGGAAGGAGCCGCCCCAGATGGCGGCCAGCGCGACCAGGCGCAGCATGTTGGCAGTGTTCATGGCGTTCGGTTCAAAGACGGGTGATGGTGATGGCGCGGTCCTGCTTGCGCCATCCGTTTCTTGCTATTGAATCTTGCTATGGAATTCAGGCCGCGCGGGCGCAGGCCTCGGCGCCGGGCGCCTCCACCGCGGCAGCATGCGGCACCAGCATGGCAGCCGGCACCGCGTTCTTCACGGCGGTGAGTTCGGCCAGGATCGAAATCGCGATCTCGGCCGGGGTCTTGCTGCCGATATAAAGGCCGATCGGGCCGTGCAGGCGCGCCAGCTGTTCATCCGTCAGGTCGAACAGCTTGAGGCGCTCGCGCCGCTTGCTGTTGTTCAGGCGCGAGCCGATCGCGCCCACGTAGAAGGCCTCGGATTTCAGGGCCTCCATCAGCGCCAGGTCGTCCAGCTTGGGATCGTGGGTCAGCGCCACCACCGCGCTGCGCGCATCGAGCCTGGCCTGGATGACCAGGTCGTCGGGCATGGCGTGCACCAGTTCCACGCCGGACAGGTTCCAGCCGCTGCGGTATTCCTCGCGCGGGTCGCACACCGTGACGCGGTAGTCCATGCCGGCCGCCACCTGGGCCAGGAAGCGCGACAAGGGACCTGCGCCGATGATGTACAGGCGCCAGCGCGGGCCGTGGACCGTGTGCAGCACGCCGTCCTCGATGCGTTGCACGGCACCGGCAGCCGCGCGGCGCAGGCACACGGCGCCGGTCTGCACGTCGACGCTGCGCTCGACCAGCTCGCCCTGGCCCAGACGCTCGAGCAGTTCCGCGATGCGGCTGTCATGCGACAGCGGTTCGATCGCCAGTTCGATGGTGCCGCCGCAGGGCAGGCCGAAGCGGTGCGCCTCGTCGGCGCTGATGCCGTAGCTGACGACCCTGGGCCGGGTCAGTTCGATCCCCTTGTCGCGCACCGCCGCGATCAGGTCATCCTCGATGCAGCCGCCCGAGACCGAGCCCACCACCTGGCCGTCCTCGCAGACCGCCAGCGTGGCGCCGATCGGGCGCGGGCTGGAACCCCAGGTCTTGATCACCGTGACCAGCTGGCAGCGCCGGCCGGCATCCAGCCAGGCGGCGGAAGTCTTCAGCACTTCGAGGTCGATACTGTCCATGGGGGCGCTGTGGAGAGGTGGATGGACAATGATACAAAAAAACCGGGAGGTGTGTTGGAAGGGCCAGCGTGGGTGGTGCGCGTAAGAACTTGGGTCCCCGCCTGCGCGGGGATGACCTCGATTCAAGGCGGGTCGAAGCGCACGTTCGCAACTTCGGCCACGCCCTCAAGAACGTCATCCCCGCGCAGGCGGGGACCCAGGTTTGTCAGCGCAGAGTTTGCGCCTACGGCACCAGCGGCTTGTTCCCCGACCGCTTCGTCCTGATCTCCGCCAGCGCCTTGTCCATCGCCGCCACCCGCGCCGCCATGCCCGGATGGTTCGCCGTATAGCCATTCAGCACCGAGGCCGGATAGGTCGCCGTCAGCCGCTTCCAGAACCCCGACGCGCCTTCGATGCGGTAGTCCGCGCGCGCCAGCAGGTACATGGCCAGGCGGTCGGCTTGCGCATCGCTCTCGGCCGGCATGGCCTTGATGCCGCCGCTGCCGATCAGCATCGAGGTATCGGGCGTGACACGGATCAGGTTGTCGATGATGCTGCTGATGGTTGCGGCGTTGCGCTGCGTGGCCGCGTGGCCCAGCATGTTGTGCGCCATGGTGCGCGCCACCACGTAGGCCAGCTCGTCGTCGTTCTGGGTGAAGTTCATCATGCCGCGCGTGACCATCACGCGCCCGCCGTCCGCATAGGCGTTGACGTTGTCGGCGTTGCCCAGCTCGATGGCGAAGGCGCAGGCGCGCGTCACAGGGATGCTGAGATCCCTGGTGCCGCCGTTGCGTTCGATGGTGAGGGGCAGGGTGGCCTGCTTGGCCATGATCGGGCCGAACACCGCGCCTGCCTGCGACAGCGCCTGCGGTCCTTCGGGCAGGGGCTTGCCGCCCGCGGCCACCAGGCCGTCGCCCTGGCGCAGGCCGGCCTTGGCGGCGCCGCTGCCGGCCAGCACATTGGTCACTTGCAGGCGCTCGCCCATGCCGAACACCACGTGCGCGGCCTCGTTGTAGAAGCCGGGGTAGGAGTGGCGGTTCTTGGCGGTGAAGCCGAGCAGGTTGCGGGCGTGCTTGGTGCACAGCTCCGCGTTGTCGATCAGGAGGGGAGCCGCGACCCGGTACAGGCGGTCCTGCAGGGTGGCCATCTTGTTGAGGGTGTCGGCCGCGGCAGCCATCTGCGGGGTCAGCTCGGGCTTGGCCGGCTGGGCGCCGGCGAAGATGCCGGGCTGGGCGCCCGGGACCGTCGGTCCCGGCGTGGAGCAGGCCGACAGGAGTGCGGCGGTGGCGACGACCAGCGCGAGCGGACGTAGATGCGTGGGCAGGCGTTGGATGCGGATCATGGTCCTCCTTAATGCATGTTGTTATTGTTTACCGGTGCTGCCGAATCCTCCGGCGCCCCGTTCGCTCGATGCGAACTCCTCCACCACGTTGAAGCCAACCTGCAGCACAGGCACGATGATCAGCTGCGCCAGGCGATCCATCGGCTGCAGCGTAAACACGGCCTGGCCGCGGTTCCAGGTCGAGACCATCAGCTGGCCCTGGTAATCGGAGTCGATCAAGCCTACCAGATTGCCGAGAACGATGCCGTTCTTATGGCCGAGCCCGCTGCGCGGCAGGATCATGGCCGCATAGCCCGGATCGCCGATGTGGATCGCGAGGCCGGTCGGCACCAGCACCGTCTGTCCCGGCTCGATGGTGAGCGGAGCGTCGATGCAGGCGCGCAGGTCCAGGCCCGCGCTGCCGGGGGTGCCGTAGGCCGGCAGGAAGTCCTTCATGCGCGGGTCGAGGATCTTGAGGTCGATGTTCTTCATGCGTGGTAGTTCGTCTTCTTGTGATCAGGTCAACAGGGAGCGGCGTTCGAGCCGCTTGGCGATCTCGGACACCAGCTGGCGCGCGAGCGTGAGCTTGTCCGCGCGCGGCAGCACCGTGTGGCCGCCCTCGTCGAACAGGATGATGGTGTTGTCGTCCTGGCCGAAGGTCTGGGGGCCAATATTACCGACCAGGAGGGGAATGCCTTTGCGCTCGCGCTTGGCGGCGCCGAATTCCATCAGGTTTTCCGATTCGGCCGCGAAGCCGACGCAATAGGGCCAGCCGGACAGGCTGGTGGTCGAGGCCACCGAGGCCAGGATGTCGGCGTTCTGCACGAACTCGAGCTGGGGCGCGCCCCCGCCTTCCTGCTTTTTCAGCTTCTGGCCGCTGGCGTTCGCCACCCGCCAGTCGGCCACCGCGGCCACGCCGATGAACACGTGCTGGCCTTCGATGCCGGCCATGACGGCATCGTGCATCTGCTGGGCGGTCAGCACGTCGATGCGGCGCACGCCGTGCGGCGTGGGCAGCGAGGTCGGGCCGGACACCAGGGTCACGTCGGCGCCCGCTTCGTGCGCCGCGCGCGCCACCGCATAGCCCATCTTGCCGGACGAGAGATTGGTGATGCCGCGCACCGGATCGATCGGCTCGAAGGTGGGCCCGGCCGTGATCAGGACGCGGCGCCCAAGCAGGAGCTTGTGCTGGAAGGAGGCGATCAGTTCGTCGACCAGCTCCTCGGGCTCGAGCATGCGGCCGTAGCCGGTTTCGCCGCAGGCCTGGGAGCCGGCGGCCGGGCCCAGGATGTGGATGCCGTCCTCGCGCAGCTGCGCCACGTTGCGCATGGTCGCCGGGTTCTCCCACATCTCGACGTTCATGGCCGGGGCCACCAGCAAGGGCACATGGCGCGGGCGCGCCACGCACAGGGTCGACAGCAGATCGTCGCAGGCGCCGTGGGCCAGCTTGCGGATGAAATCGGCGGAGCAGGGCGAAACCAATACCGCGTCGGCGCCGCGGGTCAGGTCGATGTGGGCCATGTTGTTGGCCACGCGCGGGTCCCACTGGTCGGTGTAGACCGTGTGGCCGGACAGGGCCTGCATGGTGACCGCGCCGATGAAGTGCAGGGCCGCTTCCGTCATCACCACTTGCACGCTGGCGCCCTGCTTGACCAGGGCGCGGCACAGTTCCGCGGATTTATAGCAGGCGACGCCGCCGGTCAGGCCGAGGACGATCTTCTTGCCCTTGAGGTCCATGTTCATGCCTCCTCCGGGTGGATCAGGATTTGTTCACGCGGCGCAGCTCATCGAGGATGAACAGGATGGCGCCCACGGAGATGCCGATGTCGGCGATGTTAAAGGCCGGGAAGTGGCCGAAGCCCTTCCAGTAGAAATCGAGGAAGTCGATCACATGGCCATAGGCCAGGCGGTCGATCACGTTGCCGATCGCGCCGCCCATGATCAGCGCCAGCGAGAAGCAGAACAGGCGCTGGCCCGGATGGCGCTTGAGCAGGTACAGGATGTAGGCGACGGCCGCGACCGCGATGCCGGTGAACAGGTAGCGCTGCCAGCCGCCGGCGTCGCCCAGGAAGCTGAAGGCCGCGCCCGGATTGTAGACCTTGATCAGGTTGAAGAAGCCGGTCACCGGCACCGTCTCGCCGTAGAAGAAGGTGCGCTCGACGGTGATCTTGGTGATCTGGTCGAACAGGACCAGGATCAGGGCCAGGCCGAGCCAGGGCAGCATGGCGCCGCCGCTGGCGCTGCTGGATTTGGGCGCCGCCTTCATCACGCCGGAAATTGCAGGTTTCTTTTTGGTTGCCATGGTAGAGGTATCAAGACCGCCATGCCGGCGAAGCGGCATGGCGGGGGGCCCTAAGGAAGTCTTAGGCGAAACGGCGCGGCTCGCCGCTGCCGAACAGGTTGCTCACGCAGCGGCCGCACAGGCCCGCGTGCGCGTGGTCGTGGCCGACGTCGCGGCGGTAGTGCCAGCAGCGCTCGCACTTTTCCGCTTCCGACGGGGTCACGGTGACGGTTTCCTCGGCTTCGTTCGCCGCTTCGCTCACGCTGGCCTGCGAGGTGATGAAGACGAACTTCAGCTCGTCGTCGAGGCTCGCCAGGGCCCGGTACTTATCGCCCGCGGCCTTGACTGCCAGCTCGGCCTGCAGCGAGGAGCCGATGGCGCCCGACGCGCGCACTTCCTCGAGCTGCTTGGTGACGCTGGTGCGCACTTCGCGCAGCAGGGCGTACTTGGCCAGCAGGGTGTCGCCATCCGCCAGTTCCGGGAAGGTCCACAGGGTCTGGGTGAAGATGGTCTCGCCACTCTCCGCGTAGGCCTGCTCGCCCGCGAACACGGCCCAGGCTTCCTCGGCGGTGAAGGACAGGATCGGCGCCATCAGGCGCAGCAGGCTGTGCGCGATGTGCCACAGCGCGGTCTGGGCCGAGCGGCGCGCGTGCGAATTCACGCCGGTGGTGTACAGGCGGTCCTTGAGGATGTCGAGGTAGAAGCCGCCCAGGTCTTCCGAGCAGTAGTTCTGCAGGCGGGCGACCACCGGGTGGAACTCGTAGCGCTCGAAGCTGGCGGCGACGTCCTGCTGCAGCTGGGCCATCGCGGCGATCGCGTAGCGGTCGATTTCCAGCAGCTCGGCCACCGGCACGGCGTCCTTGGCGTGGTCGAAGTCCGAGGTGTTCGCCAGCAGGAAGCGCAGGGTGTTGCGGATGCGGCGGTAGGATTCGGTCACGCGCTTGAGGATCTCCTCGCCGATCGACAGCTCGCCGGTGTAGTCGGTCGAGGCCACCCACAGGCGCAGGATATCGGCGCCCAGGGTGTCCGAGATCTTCTGCGGCGCCAGCGTGTTGCCGAGCGACTTGGACATCTTCTTGCCCTGCTCGTCGACGGTGAAGCCGTGGGTCAGCAGCGCCTTGTACGGCGGGCGGCCGTTCAGCATCGAGGAGGTCAGCAGCGAGGAGTGGAACCAGCCGCGGTGCTGGTCCGATCCTTCCAGGTACAGGTCGGCCGGGAAGCTTGACTGCTCCTTGTGCGAGCCGCGCAGCACGGTCTGGTGGGTCGAGCCGGAGTCGAACCACACGTCGAGCGTGTCCTTGTTCTTCTCGTAGCTGGCCGCGTCCTCGCCCAGCAGGGTCGCCGGGTCGAGCTTCTGCCAGGCGTCGATGCCTTCTTTCTCGATCAGCTGGGCCACCTGCTCGAGCAGCTCAGGGGTGCGCGGGTGCAGCTCGCCGGTCTCCTTGTGGATGAAGAAGGCCATCGGCACGCCCCACTGGCGCTGGCGCGACAGGGTCCAGTCCGGACGGTTGGCGATCATGCCGTGCAGGCGCGCCTGGCCCCAGTCGGGGAAGAATTTGGTCTCCGCGATGCCGGCCAGCGCGGTTTCGCGCAGGGTGGCGCCGCCGTCCTTCGGGGTGATGTCCATGCCGGCGAACCACTGGCTGGTGGCGCGGTAGACGATCGGGGTCTTGTGGCGCCAGCAGTGCATGTAGCTGTGGTCGAACATCTTCAGTTCGAACAGGGCGCCCGCGCCGCGCAGGGCGTCGCAGATCGGCTTGGAAGCTTCCCAGATGCTCATGCCGCCGAACAGGGGCAGGGTCGAGGCGAAGCGGCCGTCGCCCATCACGGGTTTCAGGATCTCGTCGTCCTTCATGCCATGCGATTTGCAGGACTGGAAGTCTTCCAGGCCGTAGGCCGGCGCCGAGTGGACCACGCCGGTGCCGCTGTCGGTGGTCACGTAGTCGGCCAGGTAGACCGGCGAAGTGCGGTCGTAGAAGGCGTCCTGGGCGTGCAGCGGGTGCTTGAAGCGCAGGCCGCCCAGCTTGTCGCCCAGGGTGGTGGCGATGATCTTGTATTCCAGCTTGTAGCGCTGCATCACGGATTCGACCAGGTCGGCGGCCAGGATCAGCAGCAGCGGGGCGCCGTCGCGCTCCGCCTGGACCAGTGCGTAGGTCACTTCCGGGTTGACGTTCAGGGCCTGGTTCGAGGGAATGGTCCACGGGGTGGTGGTCCAGATCACGATGAAACCGCTATCTGGTGCCTGGGTCGGCAGCGAAGGCAGGCCGAAGGCTTGCGCCACTTTTTCTGGTTCCGCGAACGGGAAGCCGACGTCGATCGCCGGGTCGCGCTTGTCCTGGTACTCGACTTCCGCCTCGGCCAGGGCCGAGCCGCAGTCGAAGCACCAGTTCACGGGTTTCAGGCCGCGGTAGACATAGCCTTTTTCCAGCAGGGTGCCGAGGGCGCGCAGCTCGTCGGCTTCATTTCCATAGGCCATGGTCATGTATGGATTGTCCCATTCGCCCAGCACGCCCAGGCGGATGAAGCCGGCGCGCTGGCGGTCGATCTGCTCGAGCGCGTAGGCGCGGGCTTTCTGCAGCACGTCGGCGGTCGGCAGGTTCTTGCCGAACTGCTTTTCGATCTGGATCTCGATCGGCATGCCGTGGCAGTCCCAGCCCGGCACATAGGGCGCGTCGAAGCCGGCGATGGTGCGCGACTTGACGACCATGTCCTTCAGGATCTTGTTGACGGCGTGGCCCAGGTGGATATCGCCGTTGGCGTACGGGGGACCGTCGTGCAGGATGAACTTCGGCCGTCCGGCGGCCGCCTTGCGCACGCGTTCGTAGATCTTCTTGTCCTGCCACTGCTTGACCCAGCCCGGTTCGCGCTTGGCGAGGTCGCCGCGCATCGGGAAAGGGGTGTCGGTCATATTGACCGGGTATTTGCTTTCAGGCTTCTTGGCGCTTTTCGGCGGGTTCTGTTTGGAGTCGGACATAAGGTTCTTCTAATAAGAAATTGGTTCGATGCAGAGTACTAGGCGCAGGCAGGGGAAAACCCGGCCGCGGACGCGGGCGGGCGCGTCAAATTCGGTCGGTCGCGGTGAGGGCGCCGTTGCGGTGAGCGAAGAAGGCGCGCGCCTGGGCCGCGTCGCGGTCGATCGCCGCGGTGAGGGTGGCCAGGTCGATGTATTTTTCCTCGTCGCGCAGCTTGGCCAGGAATTCGACGCGCACCAGCTTGCCGTAGCAGGACTGGGCGAAGTCGAACAGGTGCACTTCGAGCAGCATGCGGCCGGCGTCTTCGACGGTGGGGCGCACGCCCAGGCTGGCGACGGCCGGCAGCGGCTGCGCCGCCAGGCCGTGGACCTGGACCACGAAGATGCCCGCCAGGGCGGGGCGGTGCACCACGCGCAGGTTCAGGGTCGGGAAGCCGAGGGTGCGGCCCAGCTTCTGGCCGTGGATCACATGGCCCGACATGGTGTAGGGATGGCCGAGCAGCTCGCCGGTGCGGACGAAGTCGCCTTCGGCCAGGGCGGCGCGCACGGCCGAGGACGAGATGCGCTGGGCGCCGTGCATCACGGTCGGCAGGGTCTCGACCTGGAAGCCGAAGCGCTTTCCGGCCTCCTGCAGCATGCCGATGTTGCCGGCACGGCGCGCGCCAAAGCAGAAGTCGTCACCCACCATCAGCCACTTGACGTGCAGGCCGTCGACCAGCACGCGTTCGATGAAGTCCTCGGGGGCGATCGAGGCGAAGTGTTCGTTGAAGTGCTCGACGATGACGCGGTCGATGCCGGCCTTGGCCAGGTCGTCCAGCTTGTCGCGCAGGTTGGCGATGCGCGCCGGCGCCTTGGACAGGTCGCCGCTGCGCTGGGCGAAGTATTCGCGCGGGTGGGGCTCGAAGGTCATGACGGCCGCTTCCAGGCCGAGCGAGGCGCTGGCGCTGCGGACGTGCGACAGCAATGCCTGGTGGCCACGGTGGACACCGTCAAAGTTGCCGATCGTGAGCGCGCAGGGCGCGCGCGCCCTGTCGTTGGGAAGTCCGCGGAATACCTTCATCAATTGGTCCAGTTGCACGCGCCGGCGGGTGATGGCGCACGGCACGAAAATACTGATTATACGGTAACTAGGATGTTGCACAGCAGCGAGACCTGATGCAAGGAGAAGGAAGATCCTTGTCTGCCAGCAAAATCGCGGGCCAGCCACGGTATCGTAGGGTTGGCGGCGGAGCCGGCTGTGCGCCCCGGCGAACCCTACGGTGCAGCGAATCGCTCGCCTCTCGCGGCGAAAAAAAAGCGCCGCCCGAAGGCGGCGCTTTCACGATCGCGAAACGAATCAGGCGATCGGACGATTGATCGCCATGATCCAGTAGCGGGCCAGGTCGGCGGTGCCATCCTTGCCGCCCACGGTCTTGAGCGTGCTGATGGCTTGCGACTTCTTGCCGGCCGCGGCATAGGCTTCGCCCAGGCGCAGTTTGGCTTCGTCGGCACGGCGCAGGCCGCCGGCCTTGATCGCGGCTTCCATCATTTTCAGGCCCTTGTCGGCCTGGCCTGCCTGCACCAGCGCGTAACCCAGGCCCACGAGCGCGTCGTTGTCCTTGGCGGCGGTGTATTCGGCTTCCAGGGCGGCGACGTTCTGATTCTGCTCAGCCAGGCTCTTCTCGGCCAGGTCCTTCAGGCGCTGGTGACGGCCCGCATCCGGACCGGTGCCCAGGGCGCCGGCCTTGTAGCCCTTGTCGATGACCTTCAGCGCTTCGGCCGGGGCTTTCGCCTGCAGCACCAGCTGGGCCATTTCCATGAACTCGCTCGGCTTCTTCATCAGGTTGTTGGCCAGCTTCAGACGGTAGACGTCGACCGACAGGCGGCCCGAGAAGCCCGGCTTGCCCTGCACGCGGTTCAGCAGGTCGTTCCAGTACTGGGCCTTCGGATAACTGGCTGCCAGTTTCTCGATGGTGTTGACGTAGCCGTTCTTGTCGTTCTTCTTCAGCTGGATGTTCGCCAGCATGCCGAGTTGGTCTTCGCTCAGGCGGCCGCTGGCTTCAGCCTTGCGCAGTTCCGTTTCCAGGGCGGCGACGTTGCCCTGCTTGTAATAGTTCTGCAGCAGGTAGGCGCGCAGCTTGGGGTCGTCGCCTTTCTTCAGCAGGTTCAGGATGGTGGCGTTTGCCTTGTTCAGGTCGCCGGCGCGCATGTAGATGCCGACCAGGCCTTCCGAGAACTGCGAGCGTTCACCTGCGCTCAGCTTGCCCGAGTCGAGCAGTTTTTCGAACGAATTGGCGGCGGTGTCCCAGTCGCCGGCCGACGATGCCGCGGATGCACGCACGCGCTCGATCAGGAAGCGCTCGTCATCGCTCTTCGCGGCCTTGTCCGCTTCGCGCAGGGTTGCCAGTGCGCCTTTGGCGTTGCCTTGCTTGATTTGCGTTTGTGCCTGCTGCAGCGGTTTGCCGACTTCCGGACGCAGCGAGACAGCGGCGTGCACAGGGGCCAGGCCGACGACGGGGACAGCCGCGGTGAAACCAAGGGCGGCCAGCGCGAGGCCAAGGTGTGCGAGACGGAATTTAATCATCTGAAAACATCCTTCTTCAAAATGGACACGGCAGGGAAACCCTGCCGTGTTGGTCAAACATGAAACGGTTACTGGAACTGCTCGTTACCGACCATGCCGATCTTGGTGACGCCGAGGCGCTGGGCGGTTGCCATGACACCGGCCACCACCTTGTACTCTACCAGCTTGTTCGGACGCAGGTGCACTTCCGGCTGGTTGGCCATTGCAGCGACGCCGTTCATCTTGGCTTCCAGCGCCGCACGATTCGGGATGACTTCACCGTCCCAGAGGATGGTGCCGTCGAAGTCCACGTCGATCGTGACCACAACCGGTTTCACGTCGGACGGCGGCGGGGTGCCGACCGGCATGTTCAGATTGACCGAGTGGTTTTGTTTCGGAATCGTGATAATCATCATAATGATGAGAACGAGCAGGACGTCGATCAGCGGCGTCATGTTCATTTCCATCATCGGTTCCGGATCGGCTCCTTTTGCGGAGCCCGAACCTACGTTCATACCCATGATGTTTCCTTTTCAAATGTTGGGGTAACGGACACGGTGCCGGAAAACGCCAAGGGAATGGTCCCTCGGGTTTGTCCGGCACCGCGGACAGGACTATCAGCCCTTGTCAGGCGGTTCAATCACGAAACCGACCTTCGCAATCCCAGCACGCTGTGCCGTGTAAATCACCCGGCCGATCGATTCGTAGCGGGACTCCTGGTCGCCACGAACTTTCACAGCAGGCTGCGGCTGCTTCACCGACTGCTCCGCGAGGAACTTGAACAGCTCGTCCGTGTTCGCGATGCGCGTCTGGTTGTAGTACATCTCGCCATCTTTATTGATGGTGATATTGACGTCTTCCGGCTTGGTCTTGGTGACCTGGTTCGATTCTGCAGGCAGGGAAACCTTCTGCAGATTCAGCACCACCGGGCTGGTGATCAGGAAGATGATCAGAAGAACCAACATGATGTCGACAAGCGGCGTCGTGTTGATTTCTGACATCACGGCATCTTCATCTCCGCTATCGGAGCCGACACTCATCGACATGATTTAGCCAGCCTTTTTAGCGCCTGCGGCGGCGTTCGAGGTCGACATGGCGCCCGAGATCAGGACCGAGTGCACGTCGGCGCTGAACGAACGGACATCTTCCATGACCGACTTGTTACGACGCACCAGCCAGTTGTAGCCCAGAACGGCCGGAACCGCCACGAACAGACCGAAGGCGGTCATGATCAGTGCTTCACCCACCGGACCTGCAACCTTGTCGATCGACGCGTTACCCGACATACCGATGGCGGTCAGCGCGTTGTAGATGCCCCAGACGGTACCGAACAGACCGATGAACGGCGAGGTCGAACCGACGGTTGCCAGGAACGACAGGCCGTCTTGCAGACGCGACTGGACGCGGTCCACGGCGCGCTGGATCTGCATGGTCACCCAGGTCGACAGGTCGATCTGCTCGAGCAGGGCGCCGTCGTGGTGCTGGGTTGCCTTGGTGCCGGTTTCAGCGATGAAGCGGAACGGCGAGCCTTCTTTCAGCGAAGCCGAGCCAGCTGCGATCGACGGTGCTTTCCAGAACTTGGCCGAGACTTCCTTCGACTGGCGCATGATCTTCTGCTGGTCGATCAGCTTGGTGATGATGATGTACCACGAACCGATCGACATCAGCGACAGGATGATGATGGTGCCCTTGTTGACGAAGTCGCCTTCTTCCCACATGGCGCCGATGCCGTACGGGTTGTGGACTTCTTCGGTCGATGCTGCCGGAGCAGCTGCGTCGCCCGCCGGAGCAGCGGCGGCGTCAGCTGCCGGTGCTGCTGCGTCGGCTGCCGGTGCTGCTGCGTCAGCGGCCGGAGCGGCGGCTGCGTCAGCCGCTGCCGGAGCTGCCGGTGCGTCAGCGAAGGCCGGTGCGGACACCAGGGCCGATGCTGCCGTTACCGAGAACAGGACAGCCGCCAGGATAGCGGACAAACGGGTATTCTTAAACATGCTTCCTCCAAAATATTAAATAGACAGTTCGCTGAACTAATGACAACGAAAATCAAAAGATGAGACGGTGATCTGCCTCGGTTTTATTCCAGCGTCCAGACGTACTGCACCGCTGTCCACGCCTGTTCCGGCTTGCCATCAACCATGGCTGGCTTGAATCGGCATTTGCTCAGAGCCGACTGTGCGGCCCGGTCCAAGTCACGGAAGCCACTCGACTTCGCCAGCTTGGAATCCATCACACGACCATCGACGCCGATCAGGAACTGAAGGGTCGTGGTACCGGTTTCTTCGTTACGCTGCGACGAACGCGGATATTCCGGACGCGCGCAAGTGTTAAAGTCGGCCACGGCTTCGGTGCGGCTCGGGCCGCGCGCCGGCGCCGGCGGAGCCGGAGGAGCTGGCGGTGCCGGCGGAGCCAGCGAGGTGGTCGGCGGCGGCGTATTGGTGGCCGTGGTGATCGCGTTGGCCGGCGGCGGCGGGGTATTGACCTGCACTTCGACCGGCGGGATGAACGGAGGCGGCGGGGCCTTCATTTCCGGCGGCGGCGGCGGCGGCGGGGTTTCCGGCGGCGGCGGCGGCTTCACTTCTTCAATCAGCTTGGTCTCGACGGCTTCCGTCACCTTGCTCACGATTCGGGTACCGAGGCCATTCACGATGGCCCAGGCAACCAGCACGTGCAGCAGGAGAACGATAATGAAGCCGGTCATGTTCCGCCCGGGGCTCTTCTCATGCGTAAAATTCATGCCATATTTCTCCAATACCAACTCTTTTTTGTTGCTACCAAACCCACTAAACACGACATAAAGCTAGGAGCCGCATCCGGGACATCGAGGAATTATACCTACGAATTCTTTTTTGCACATACATTTTTACATCACCAAAAGGGTGCCTAACTGCCTGTAAATGCAGGCAAACAAGCTCATCTATACAAGCCAGATGTGGGGTGTCGTGCGGTGAAGGACGCAGAAGAGATTTGTGATTTTATGTAGCAATTCTCCTTATGGTGTAGAAGATCCGGCCAACTTGCGCTATTTGCCAAATTTCTCACGCAAAATCACCGGGTTGGCAAATTTCATATACCGTAACACTGGTCTTTTTGCAAACTATAGCCAGTTTTACGGAACTTGTGCGTACAGTTGAACCTCGAGGGTTCGGCGGCCGTCTTCCCAGAGAGTATAAATAAAAGTGATAGCAGATATACCGGTTGACATCAGTGAGTCTGATGTCGGACCAGCACGCTGCATTGACAAAAATGAAAGGAATGCGCCAAAAAGGGGAGAAGTGAACCTTGCGGTGCACGCGTGATGTGCACGGGCGTGTGTCCAACTTGTTCTTGCGAGGGTGTTGAGGTGATTTTTGCTATTGGGTGGAAGAAAGAATGACGTGGTAGTGGTGAAATTCGTCCATTCCGGACCTTCTGGTAGCGCTAAAGACCAGGGGTGGAGAAGTAGGTCCGCGTGCTCCGGGATCCGCAGCGGAAAAACGGATGCCAAGAGAACGTGCTCGTCGAGGGAATGGCTGGGCGCGCTTTTCGGTGCCGGAAATGCGGTCTCTACTAATATAGGAGTGCAAGGCTCGGCTGGACCGGCAGGACGGATGTGGCCGGTCCCTGGACTCGGGCATCCAGACCGCGGGCGCTTCAAGCGCGGCTGGCTCGGGGCGCCCGGGGTCTGGACAGGTGACCGTCATCCTGCCGGTCGAATCGAGGCGCAGCTTGGATGCGGGCGGACGCGTGGACGGCAGCGCCGGCTGCGCGCCCCGGTCGCCCTACGGCCGGCCGCCGGGCGAGCTGCCCGGGCGGGCTGGCGGCAGAGCGGTCTACGCTACGTGCGTTGGCCGGGCGGGCGATCGTTGGACGCGTCGGCGGCAGGGCCGCCAATCCTACGTGTATTGGCCGGGGCGCCGGTGTTGGCCGCATGGACGGCGGAGCCGGCTGCACGCGTCAACGAAAAACCGGCGGCATGTGCCGCCGGCCGGGTGAGGCGATAGAGGCGCCCAGTGCCGCGCTGCTCAGCGGCCGCGCTTCTCGCGGCGGCACTCGAGGAAGCTGACCACGTGGCCGCTCGGGTCCACGGTTTCCAGTTTCACATCGAAGCCCCACAGGCGGGCGACGTGCTTGAGCACTTCCTGGGCCTGCTGGTTCAGCGGACGCCGGTTGAACTGCGTGTGGCGCAGGGTCAGGGCGCGGTCGTCGCGCGTATTGACTTGCCAGACCTGGATGTTCGGCTCGCGGCTGCCCAGGTTGTACTGCTCGGCCAGCTTCTGGCGCACGTAGCGGTAGCCCTGCTCGTCGTGGATCGCCGAGATCGTCAGCTTGTCGCTGCGGTCGTCGTCGAGCACGGCGAAGAAGTGGAACTCGCGGATCAGCTTGGGCGACAGGTACTGGGCAATAAAGCTTTCGTCCTTGAAGTTGCGCATCGCAAAGTCGAGGGTCTTGATCCAGTCGCTGCCGGCGATGTCCGGGAACCAGGCGCGGTCCTCGTCGGTCGGGTCTTCGCAGATGCGCCGGATGTCGGTCATCATGGCGAAACCCAGGGCGTAGGGATTGATGCCGCTGTAATACGGACTGGTGGCCGGCGGCTGGTAGACCACGTTCGTATGGCTTTGCAGGAATTCCAGCATGAAGCCGTCGCCGACGATCCCTTCCTTGTGCAGGTCTTGCAGGATGGTGTAGTGCCAGAAGGTGGCCCAGCCCTCGTTCATCACCTGGGTCTGGCGCTGCGGATAGAAGTACTGCGAGATCTTGCGCGTGATCCGCACCAGCTCGCGCTGCCAGGGTTCGAGCAGGGGCGCGTACTTCTCGATGAAGTAGAGCAGGTTTTCCTCGGGCTCGGGCGGGAAGCGGATCGGCGCGGCATCCGCGATCTGCTCTTCGCGCCGCGGCAGGGTGCGCCACAAGGCGTTGATCTGCGACTGTGCGTATTCCTCGCGCTCCTTCTGGCGCGCCATTTCCTGGGCCACCGAGAGCTTGGCCGGACGCTTGTAGCGGTCCACCCCATAATTCTGCAACGCATGGCAGGAATCGAGCAATTCCTCGACCGCGTCGATGCCGTAGCGCTGCTCGCACTCGGCGATGTAGTTCTTGGCGAACACCATGTAGTCGACGATGGCGTCGGCATCGGTCCAGGTGCGGAACAGGTAATTGCCCTTGAAGAAGGAATTGTGGCCATAGGCCGCGTGGGCGATCACCAGGGCCTGCATGGTCAGGCTGTTTTCCTCCATCAGGTAGGCGATGCAGGGATTCGAGTTGATGACGATCTCGTAGGCCAGGCCCATCTGGCCGCGGCGGTAGCTCTTCTCGGTGGAGAGGAAATGCTTGCCGAAGGACCAGTGGTTGTACGACACCGGCATGCCCACCGAGGTATAGGCATCCATCATCTGCTCGGCGGTGATGATCTCGAGCTGGTTGGGGTAGGTGTCCAGGCCGTAGCGCTTGGCCACCCGTTTGATTTCCTCGTGCGCCTGCTCGATCAGGTCGAAGGTCCACTCCGACTGTTCGGGCAGGGCGCGCGGGTTGGTGCGGTCATCTGGCATGTGGGCCTCCCTCTACTTGGCCTGTTTCTTGAACAGTTCCCGGAATACCGGGTAGATGTCGGCCGGTGTCACGATCTTCTGCATCGCGAAGTTGCGGTGCTGGGCTGCCACTTCGCAATACTGTTCCCACAGGTTCTGGGGCGGACCGTCGGTGATCTCGACATAGGTGTAGTACTGCACCCGCGGCATGATGCCGCTGCCCAGCAGCTGCTTGCACAGCACCGAGTCGTTGTCCCAGTTGTCGCCGTCCGAGGCCTGGGCCACGTAGGCATTCCAGTCGGCGCTGCCGTAGCGCTCCGCCAGCACTTTCTGCAGCAGGTGCAGGGCCGAGGACACCACCGTGCCGCCCGACTCGCGCGAATGGAAGAATTCGTTCTCGTCGACCTCGGCAGCGGCCGTATGGTGGCGGATGAAGACCACTTCGATCTTCTCGTACACGCGCTTGAGGAAGAGGTAGAGCAGGATGAAGAAGCGCTTGGCGGTGTCCTTGCGGGTCTCGTCCATCGAACCGGACACGTCCATGATGCAGAACATCACGGCCTGGGTGCTGGGCTTGGGCACCTTGATGCGGTTCGAGTAGCGCAGGTCGAAGGGGTCGATGAAGGGGATCGCGTTCAGCCGGATGCGCAGGTGGTGGATGCGGTCCTTGAGCTCGACCACCATCTCGTCGTCCGAGGGCGCGCCCGCGTCGAGCAGGGCCTGCAGTTCTTCCTCGCCTTCCTTGAGCTGGCGCTTGGCCGGACCGCCGACGGCGATGCGGCGCCCGAGCGCGCCGCGCAGGGAGCGCAGCACGTGGATGTTCGACGGCGTGCCGGACACGTTGTAGCCGGCGCGCTGGTTCTTGTATTCGATGGTCTGGCTCAGCTGCGTCTTGACCATGTTCGGCAGCTCGAGATCCTCGAAGAAGTAATTCATGAATTCTTCGCGCGACAGTTCGAAGATGAAGTCGTCTTCGGTGGTCTGGTCGCTGTTCCCGGCCCGTCCCCGCCCGGAACCGCCGCCACCGCCGCGCGGGCGGTTGAACTGGTCGCCTTTCTGGTACTCGGTATTGCCCGGGTTGACCGTTTCCCAGACGCCACCGTGAGCGTGGCCAAAATGAGGTTCGTTCACGTCCTTGACGGGAATGGAGACCTTCTCGCCGTTCTCGATGTCGGTGATCGAGCGGCCCTTGATCGCGCGGCCCACCGCGTCCTTGATCTGCGCCTTGTAGCGGCGCAGGAAGCGTTCGCGGTTGACCGCTGACTTGTTCTTGCCTTGCAAGCGACGGTCGATGAGGTAAGTCAAAACAGGCCTCCTGCTGAAAGTGCGCGGGACCGACAGCGCCCCGGCGCGGGGCCGCCGCATCTGCGGCACCCTTATCTTAATACGCTGCGCAATCGGGCGTGCACGGCACGCGCGGAATCAGCTCCGCCACCGCGCTGCATGCAACATCCCGCTGGTCGAACCGCCGCCCGGGCACGGCTGGCGGCCTGCGGCCAGCGTGCTCGGAGGGCGGCCACCGCCTTACGAGGACTTACGGACGCGCAGGTACCATTCGCACAGGAGCCGCACCTGTTTCGGCGTATAGCCTTTCTCGACCATGCGGGCCACGAAGTCGGCATGCTTGTTCGCATCCTCGGCGCTCGCTTTCGCATTGAACGAAATCACAGGCAGAAGTTCCTCGGTATTCGAGAACATCTTTTTCTCGATCACGCTACGGAACTTCTCGTAGCTGGTCCATGCCGGGTTCTTGCCGGCATTGGTGGCGCGGGCACGCAGGCTGAAGTTGACGATTTCGTTTCGGAAATCCTTCGGATTCGAGATGCCGGCCGGCTTCTCGATCTTCTCCAGTTCGGCGTTCAGCGATTCGCGGTCGAAGCTCTCGCCGGTGTCCGGGTCGCGGAACTCCTGGTCCTGGATCCAGAAGTCGGCGAAAGTAACGTAGCGGTCGAAGATGTTCTGGCCGTACTCGGAATAGCTTTCCAGGTAGGCCGTCTGGATCTCCTTGCCGATGAAATCGACATAGCGCTGGGCCAGGTGCTCCTTGATATAGGAGAGGTAGCGCTGTTCGGTCTCCGGCGGGAACTGCTCGCGTTCGATCTGCTGTTCGAGCACATAGAGCAGGTGCACCGGATTGGCCGCCACTTCGGTATTGTCGAAGTTGAAGACCTTGGACAGGATCTTGAAGGCGAAGCGGGTCGACAGGCCGTTCATGCCTTCGTCCACGCCGGCGTAGTCGACGTATTCATGCAGCGACTTGGCCTTGGGATCGGTGTCCTTCAGGTTTTCGCCGTCATACACCAGCATCTTGGAATAGATGCTGGAGTTCTCCGGATCCTTCAGGCGCGACAGCACGGCGAACTGGGCCATCATGCGCAGGGTGCCGGGCGCGCAGGGCGCCTTGTCGAGCGAGGAGTGGCGCAGCAGCTTGTCGTAGATCTTGACCTCGTCCGACACGCGCAGGCAATAGGGCACCTTGACGATGTAGATACGGTCGAGGAAGGCCTCGTTGTTGCGGTTGTTGCGGAAGGTCTTCCATTCGGACTCGTTCGAGTGCGCCAGCACGATGCCTTCGAAGGGGATCGCGCCGAAGCCCTCGGTGCCCTTGTAGTTGCCTTCCTGGGTGGCGGTCAGCAGCGGGTGCAGGACCTTGATCGGGGCCTTGAACATCTCGACGAATTCCATCAGGCCTTGGTTGGCCAGGCACAGGCCGCCGGAGTAGCTGTAGGCGTCCGGGTCGTCCTGGGCGAAGTCCTCGAGCTTGCGGATGTCGACCTTGCCGACGAGGGAAGAGATGTCCTGGTTGTTCTCGTCGCCCGGCTCGGTCTTGGAGATCGCGATCTGCTTCAGGATCGACGGGTAGCGCTTGACGACGCGGAACTTGTTGATGTCGCCGCCGAACTCGTGCAGGCGCTTGACGGCCCAGGGGCTGGGAATGGTGCGCAGGCAGCGGCGCGGGATGCCGTAGTCTTCCTCGAGGATGGTGCCGTCCTCTTCCTCGTTGAACAGGCCCAGGGGCGATTCGTTCACGGGCGAGCCCTTGATCGCGTAGAAGGGCACGTGCTCCATCAGGCTCTTGAGCTTTTCGGCGATCGACGACTTGCCGCCGCCGACCGGGCCCAGCAGGTACAGGATCTGCTTGCGCTCTTCCAGGCCCTGGGCGGCGTGGCGGAAATAGGAAACGACCTGTTCGATCACTTCCTCCATGCCGTAGAACTCGCGGAAGGCGGGGTAGATCTTGATGACTTTGTTGGCGAAGATGCGCGACAGGCGCGGATCGAGGCGGGTATCGACCAGGGTCGGTTCGCCGATCGCCGCAAGCATGCGCTCGGGGGCGCTGGCATAGGTCAGCGGATCCTTCTTGCACAGTTGCAGGTACTCCGTCATGGAGTACTCCTCTTCCCGGGTGCGCTCGTAGCGGGCTGCGTAGTTGTCAAAGATGCTCATTTGTGTGTCCTTTAATGTGCTAACAACGATCACTGTCATGGCAACCCGTCATCGAAGGCTGCCTCAGGCCCCGGTTTCTTTTCTGGCGTACTCCTTGTCGGTCGCACCATGCGCGGAGCCGGGATCGCCGGCGCCGTTTTCCTGGCGCGATTTATTGTTGTCCCGGCTTGGTCCTGAGCGGTCCTGTCCGGTTCTCCCGCAGGTTGGAGAGCGTCTTTTTTTGCGTTTGTGAAATTTATTATGTGCCTATTAGTTCCCGAAGTCAAAGCAGTGTTTCGTGGTCTGGTGTGGCTGATTCAAGTGCTTGATTCATTAGGCAAAATTGCCGTTTTTGCAGCGTTGCGGCAGCGCGTTTCGCAGCCTGTCGGGACGCCGCGCCAGAGCGGTGGGAAAGGCGGATCGGCCGCGTTTCCATGCTCCGCTTTATCGTCATTTTCTTCCTTACATTGTGAGCCGATATTGCACGATCTGCTCAACATGTGGCGCACGCGAATCAGGCGTGCAAGGCCCCATTCTTCACTCTGGCGAAGGGGGTCGGCGCGCATGCGTTACACTTGTCGGCCGGGTTTGCCACACTGTCTACCCGACTACTCATGAATTGTTAGATTGCCGGAGAAAACCATGCTCGACGAACGTCTGCGTACGCTCCTGACGGGAATGCCCAAGGCGGAACTGCACATCCATATCGAAGGATCGCTCGAGCCCGAACTGATCTTTGCGCTCGCGCAAAGGAACGGCGTGGAGCTGGCCTATCCCTCGGTCGACGCGTTGCGCCAGGCCTACGATTTCAGCGACCTGCAATCTTTCCTCGACATCTATTACGCGGGCGCCAGCGTGCTGCTCAAGGAAGAGGATTTCTACGACATGACCGCCGCCTACCTGGCGCGCGCCCATGCCGATAACGTGCGCCATGCCGAGATCTTCTTCGACCCGCAAACCCACACCGCGCGCGGCTTGCCTTTCGAGACCGTGATCAACGGCATCTGGCGCGCCTGCCAGGACAGCCCGATCAGCGCCAGCCTGATCATGTGTTTCCTGCGCCACCTGTCGGAGGACGAAGCCATCGCCACCCTCGAGGAAGCGCTGCCGTTCCGCGACAAGCTCGTGGGCGTGGGCCTGGACTCTTCCGAAGTCGGCCATCCGCCGGAAAAGTTCGCGCGCGTGTTCGAGCGCGCGCGCCAGCTCGGCCTGCACCTGGTGGCCCACGCGGGCGAGGAGGGGCCGCCGAGCTACATCGAGAGCGCCCTCGACGTGCTGAACGTCGAGCGCATCGACCATGGCGTGCGCTGTCTCGAAAGCCCGGAACTGGTGGCGCGCCTGGCGCGCGAACAGATGGCGCTGACCGTGTGCCCGCTGTCGAACATCAAGCTGCGCGTGTTCGACGTGATGGACACGCACAACCTGCGCCGCCTGCTCGACGCCGGCCTGGCCGCCACCGTCAATTCGGACGACCCGGCCTATTTCGGCGGCTACATCAATCAGAACTTCCTGGCCGCCTTCGAGGCGCTGCCCCTGGATGAAAGCCACGCGCGCCAGCTGGCGCGCAACAGCTTCGCGGCCTCCTTCGTCGAGCCGGAGCGCAAGCGCGCCTGGCTGGCCGAAGTCGACGCCTACTTCGCCAACGCTTAAGGTCCGCCCATGTTCACCCAGGCACTTCGCATGACCGCGCGCGACTGGCGCGCCGGAGAGCTGCGCTTTCTCCTCGTGGCGCTGATCGTCGCCGTTTCCGCGCTGTCGTCGGTCGGTTTCTTCATCGACCGCCTGCGCACCGGCTTGAACCGCGACGCCCACCAGATGCTGGGCGCCGACCTGCTGGTCAACGCCGACAACCCGGTGTTGCCGGCGTGGCGCGAGGAAGCCGTGCGGCGCGGCCTGCTGCTGGCCGATACCGTCAGTTTCCCCAGCATGGCGCAGGCGGGCGAGGGCGAGGACTCGCGCGCCCAGCTGGCCTCGATCAAGGCCGTTTCAACAGGCTATCCGCTGCGCGGGCAGCTGAGCATCACCACCAATCCGGACGAGGCCGGCGCCGCCATGGGCCGCAAGACCCGCGCCACGCCGCAGCCCGGCACGGTTTGGGTCGACGCCAACCTGCTGCCGGCGCTGCAGGCGAAGGTCGGCGACACCATCCAGCTCGGCGAAAGCCGCCTGCGCATCGCCCAGCTGATCGCCGCGGAACCCGACAAGGGCGCCAACTTCGTCAACTTCGCGCCGCGCGTCATGATGGCGATCGAGGACCTGAAGGCCACCGGCCTGGTCGACGATTTCGCACGCGTGACCTTCCGCATGCAGGTCGCCGCCGCCTCGGCCAACGACGTGGCGCCGGTGCGCGACTACGAGCGCTGGCTACGCGCGCGGATCAAGGACGGCAACATCAGGGGCGTGCGCATCGAGACCCTGGAAAACGGCCGGCCCGAGATGAACGCCACGCTCGACCGCGCCGACCGCTTCCTGTCGCTGGTCGGCCTGCTGTCGGCGATGCTGGCGGCGGTCGCCGTGGCGATGGCGGCGCGCCGCTTCATGCAGCGCCACCTGGACGCCTGCGCCATGCTGCGCTGCCTGGGCATGACCCAGAACCAGGTCGGCGCCATGTACCTGCTTGAGTTCGCCCTGGTCGGCCTGGCGGGCAGCCTGGCCGGTGTGCTGGTGGGCTTCGGCGCCCACTTCGTGCTGCTCCAGCTGCTGGGCAGCATGATCCCGACCGAGCTGCCGCCGGTCTCCTTCCTGCCGGCGCTGCAGGGCGTCGCCACCGGCATGCTGCTCCTGGTCGGCTTCGCGCTGCCGCCGGTCCTGCAGCTGCGTAACGTGCCGCACAACCGCGTGATCCGGCGCGAGCAGGCCGCCCCCCGGCCGGCCGCGCTGGCCACCTATGGCCTGGGCGTGGGCGTGTTCCTGGCGCTGCTGCTGTGGCAGGCGGGCGATCCGATGCTGGCGCTGATGACGGCGGGCGGCTTCATCGGCGCCTTCGGCGTGTTCGCGCTGGTGGGCTGGCTCGGCTTGCAGCTGCTGCGCCGCCTGCGCGGCAGCATCCGGCACCAGGGCTGGCGCTTCGCCGTCACCTCGCTGCAGCGCCGCCCCGGCGCCACCGTGGTGCAGGTGGTGTCGCTGGCGCTGGGCCTGATGGCGCTGCTGCTCCTGACCGTGGTGCGCGGCGACCTGATCGACGCCTGGCGGGTGGCGACGCCGAGCGACGCGCCAAACCGCTTCATCATCAATATCCTGCCCGAGCAGAAGACCGGCGTGGAGCAGCAGCTGCGCGCGGCCGGCGTCGGGGAACCGGTGCTGTATCCGATGATCCGCGGGCGCCTGACCGCCATCAACGGCAAGCCGGTCACACGCGACACCTACCAGGAAGACCGCGCGCGCGGCCTGGCCAACCGCGAATTCAACCTGTCCACGATGCGGGCCGCGCCGCAAGGGAACGAGATCGTCGAAGGCAGCTGGTACAAGGACGCGCCCGGCGTGGCCGAGGCCTCGGTGGAGCAGGGCATCGCCAAGACCCTGGGCCTCAAGCTCGGCGACGTGATGCGCTTCGACATGGGCGGCCTGCCGGTGGACGCGAAGATCACCAGCCTGCGCAAGCTGGAATGGGGTTCGATGCGGGCCAACTTCTTCGTCATCATCAACCCAAGCGCGATGGCGAACGCTCCCACCACCTACATGACGGCCTTCCACCTCAAGCAGGAAGGCGCCGTGGGCAGCCGCGTGGCGAACAATCTCACGCGCGCCTATCCGAACCTGACCGTGATCGACGTCTCCGGCATCATCCGCCAGCTGCAGGAAGTGCTGGACCAGGTGGTGACGGCGGTGGAATTCCTGTTCCTGTTCACCCTGGCGTCCGGTGTGCTGGTGCTGTACGCGGCCCTGATGGGATCGCAGTCCGAGCGCACCCGCGAGGCCGGCCTGCTGCGCGCGCTGGGCGCCACCAGGCAGCAGCTGGCCCAGGCCCAGCGCATCGAGTTCCTGCTGGTGGGCGGCCTGGCCGGCCTGCTGGCCGCGAGCGGCGCGGCGGCGCTCGGCTGGGTGCTGGCGACTTACCAGTTCAAGTTCCCCTGGGTGTTCGAACCGGGCGTGTGGCTGGCCGGGCTGGTGGTGGGCGCGCTGTGCGCCATCGTCGGCGGCTGGCTGGGATTGCGCGGCGTGCTGCGCCATCCGCCGCTGCAGACCCTTCGGGAAGCTTGAGCGCAACACTTCCGGCTTCGCCGCGGCCACGGGCCGCGGCGGCTGCGCTATGATGGCGGCATGTCTGAACCGCACACCCTGTACGAAGTCATCGGCGGCGCCGAGCCCCTGCGCGAACTGGTCGACCGCTTTTACGACCTGATGCAACTGGAGCCGGAATTCGCCGGCATCCACGCGATGCACCCCCAACCCAACGACAGCTCGCGCGAGAAGCTGTTCATGTTCCTGTCCGGCTGGATGGGCGGGCCCGACCTGTTCATCGAACGCTACGGCCACCCGCGCCTGCGCGCGCGCCACCTGCCGTTCGCGATCGGCACCAAGGAGCGCGACCAGTGGCTGCGCGCCATGGCCCTGGCGATGGAAGACCTGGGCTGGGACGACGAACTGCGCCTGCGCCTGATGCAGTCCTTCTACCAGACCGCCGACTGGATGCGGAACAAGGCCGACTGAGCACCATGACGATTGCTGAATTGCTGCTCCTGCTGGGCGTCGCCATCGTGGCCGGCCTGCAAGTCATGCTGCTGCTGCGCGCGCGCGGCGGAGATGACAGCCGCCACTTCGAACGGGTCGAGCGCGAAATTCGTCTCGAACTGCAAGTGAGCGCCCAGGGCACGCGCCAGGAACTGGCCTCGCACCTGGGCCAGTACCACGCCGCCACCGTCCAGCAGCTCGACAGCATGCGCCAGCAGATGCAGCTGCACTCGTCGAGCGGCCGCGAGGAACAGGCGCGCGCGCTCAAGCGCTTCGCCGACACCATGCAGCAGACCCTGGCGAACCTGACCGAATCGAACGCCCAGCGCATGCTGGAGGTGCGCGGCACGCTGGAGAGCAAGATCCGCGACCTGCAGAGCGACAACGCCAAGCGCCTGGAAGAGATGCGCCAGACCGTCGACGAGAAGCTGCACGCCACGCTCGAGACGCGCCTGACCGAATCCTTCCGCCAGGTGTCGGACCGGCTGGAAAAGGTCCACCAGGGCCTGGGCGAAATGCAGCAGCTGGCGATCGGCGTGGGCGACCTCAAGCGGGTGCTCACCAACGTCAAGACCCGCGGCACCTGGGGCGAGGTGCAGCTCGAGATGCTGCTCGAGCAGGTGCTGACGGTGGACCAGTACGCGAAGAACGTCGAGACGGTGGCGGGATCGAACGCGCGCGTCGAGTTCGCGATCAAGCTGCCGGGCGTGGTCGACGGCGGCCCGCCGCTATGGCTGCCGATCGACGCCAAGTTCCCGAAGGAGCAGTACGAGCGCCTGCTGGAAGCGGCCGAATGTGCGGACCATGACGGCGTCACCCGCGCCGGCGCGGAACTGGAACGTGCGGTGCGCGGCGAGGCCAAGACCATTTGCGAAAAATACGTGTCGCCGCCGCAGACGACCGATTTCGCGATCCTGTTCCTGCCGACCGAAGGCCTGTATGCGGAAGTGATGCGCCGGCCAGGGCTGGCAGATGACCTGCAGCGCAGCCTGCGGGTGACCATCGCCGGTCCGTCGACCCTGAGCGCGCTGCTCAACAGCCTGCAGATGGGCTTCCGTACCCTGGCGCTGGAGAAGCGCTCGTCGGAGGTGTGGCAGGTGCTGGGGGCGGTCAAGACCGAGTTCACCAAATTCGGTGACGTGCTGGCGACGACCAAGGCGACCCTGGAAAAGGCGGCCCGCAACATCGAAACCGCCGAAGTGCGCAGCCGCCAGATGGCGCGCAAGCTGAAGTCCGTCGAAGCGCTGCCGAACGAGGCGGCGCAGCTGATGCTGGGCGATCCTGCCTCCCTCGACGACTGAATCGAAGGGCGCCCGAGGCGGCGCTCCTCCTCCATTTTTGCGCTACTCATCTATTCCTAAAAGGAGAGAGGAGTAGGCATTTCGTGCTCTCATACGTCAAAAATACCAAACATTCTTTTTGAATTTTGTAATGTTGCGAAATACATATCATTACAAAATTTTCTGTTCGAACATTTGACAATTGCTCTGCTGGAAAAGCAGTATGGCTTGCCCTTGAGGCAAGTGTAAGTACTCGTATAAACCCATGAGCAAGGAGAATTCCATGAACAAGGTATGTGCGGCAGTCCTGTTGTCTTGCGCTTCGACCCTGGCCCTGGCCGGGCCGTCCAGCAGCACCGTCACGTTCTCGAAAGGCTACGAAGGATGGGTGGGGCCGAGCGGCACCGCCGGGGCCTCGTACATCAGCTCGACGCCCGGCAACAAGTACGGTCCGGCGCTCTATACCGTGCATCCGGAGACTTTCGGCCTGGAGTGGGTGAACCGGGACAACCCGGCCTTCGTGGGCAATTTCGGATCGGTGCAATCGGTCACGATCGGGATCGACATCAACGTGAACTCGATCCGCTTCCGTGGAAGGGAAGTCGAGCGCGAGCTGGTGGTCGAACTGCGCGACTACGACAATCCGTATAACGGCATGCCCTATACCGCGGTGTGGTACAAGCTCGGCACCATCAGCAACAAGGGAACCTGGAAGCACTTCCAGGTGACGATCCCGGATACGCGCGCCGCCACCATGCCGGCCGGCTGGGGAGGCCTCGGCTCGGGCGAGGTGTCGCTGCCGCCGGGCCGCAGCTTCGCCGACGTGCTGGCCGGCGTCGACGAGATCGCGTTCACGACCTTCGTGCCCGGTTACCTCTACGGATTCACCAACTACGATCTCGTGGTCGACAACCTGTCGATCGTGACGAGCGGCAGCCGCTGAGGCCGGCCTCCTTAGACCAGGCCTTCGAACGGGAGGATGTCGACCATGTCGCCCGCGGCGACATTCCCCTGTTCGTCGTGCAGCACTACCATGCAGTTCGCCTCCGACATCGAGCGCAGGATGCCCGAGCCCTGCGAGCCGGTGATGCGCACCTCCGGCATGCCGTCGGCGCCGGGTGCGACGATGCCGCGCTGGTATTCGGTGCGCCCAGGCTTCTTGCGGACCGCTCCGATCGAACGCGCCTTCAGCAGCGGCAGCGGCGCTTCGGCGCCCATCATGCGCAGCAGCGCCTCGCGCGCGAAGAAGTAGAAGGACACCATCACCGCCACCGGATTGCCCGGCAGCCCGAACAGGAAGGCGCTGCGTCCGTTCGAGGTGACGCGTCCGAAGGCCAGCGGCCGCCCGGGCCGCATGCCGATCTTCCAGAAGGTGACGTCGCCGAGGCGCGCCATGACCTGCTTGGTGTAGTCCGCGGCGCCCACCGACACGCCGCCCGAGGTGACGATGGCGTCCGCGTTCTCGCAGGCGCCGCGCAGGGCTTCCTCGAGCGCCTCGGGGTTGTCGCGCACGATGCCCATGTCGATGATGTCGCAGCCCAGCCGCTGCAGCATGCCGTAGATCGTGTAGCGGTTGCTGTCGTAGACGCAGCCTTGTTCCAGACCTTCGCCGATCGAACGCAGCTCGTCGCCGGTCGAGAAGAAAGCCACGCGCAGGCGGCGCTGCACCGGCACCTCGGCCATGCCGAGCGAGGCGACCAGGCCCAGGTCGGCCGGCCGCAGGATGCGACCCGCCTTCAGGGCAGGGCTGCCCAGTTTCAGGTCCTCGCCCGCGAAGCGCCGGTTGTCGCCGGGCTGGATGACGCCGGCGCGCAAGGTGATCGCGTCTTCACTTTCGTGCTCGAGGAATTCCTGCGGCAGCACGCTGTCGCAGCCCTCGGGCATGACGCCGCCCGTCATGATGCGCACGCATTCGCCAGGCCTTGGCACGAGGCCGGAAGGCTTGCCCGCGTAGGCGACACCGATCACGCGCAGGGTGGCCAGTCCGTCCGCAGGCAGGTCGCCGCCTCGCAGCGCGTAGCCGTCCATGGCCGAGTTGTCATGCGCCGGCACGTTGATCGGCGAGACCAGGTCGCGCGCCAGCACGCGTCCGAGGGCCGCGCGCAGGGCGACCATTTCCACGGAACGCACCGGCTGCACGAACTCGCGGATGATGCGCTGCGCCCCGCGCACGCTCAGGGCCTCGGGATCGTAGCCGTCGATGCAGCTCGCCACCTTCGCCAGCGTCGGCGGAAGGCTGTCGTCCAAGGCCTGCAGCTCCTCGAGCGTGTTGATGTTGCGGAAGGCGCCGGCATCCTCGAACAGGACCTCGACCGATGTCAGCTCCTTGTACCAGCCATCGACCCGCCGGCCGCCCTCGGCAAGATAGCTGGAGAGCACCGGCAGCCGGCTGGTCCTGACGAGGCAGAACACCGGATGCGGCTGGGTGCGCATGCCGGGCTCGCGGGTGGCGGCGAAGGCGACGTCGGCGCCGTGTTCGTCCAGGGCCGCGAACAGGCGCTCGGCCAGGTCCGCCGGCAGGAAAGGCGAATCGCAGGGCGCTGTCAGCAGGTAGGGCGTGCCGCAATGGCGCAAACCCGCTTCCAGCCCGGCCAGCGGCCCGGCGAAGCCGGGCGTCTCGTCGGCCCAGACGGGCACGCCGAGCGCGGCGTAGGTGCCGAGGTTACGGTTGGCGTTGATGGCCACGCCGCCGACCTGCGGCGCGAGGCGCGCGAGCACCTGCGCCACCATCGTCGTGCCTTGAAAGGCCTGCAGGCCCTTGTCCACGTTGCCCATGCGCGAGCCGCGCCCGCCGGCCAAAATCAGGCCGCTGATGTCGTTCTTGTTCATGCTGGTGTCGATCTCATCCGCCGATATACGACATTTCAACCTTGCGTGCGCCCGTTGCCAATCCGCTGGTGTCCACGGTGCGCAGTTCCGAATAGCGGTCGGCGCGCACTTTCCACAGCTGGGCGATGGCGCCGGCGATCTCGGGGTCCGAGCGGCCGTCGCGCAGCAGGGCGCGCAGGTCGTGGCCGCGGGTGGCGAACAGGCAGGTATAGAGTTTGCCTTCGGTCGACAGGCGCAGGCGCGTGCAGTCGCGGCAGAAGGCCTGGGTGACGCTGGAGATGACGCCGATCTCGCCGCCGCCGTCCAGGTAGCGCCAGCGCGCGGCGGTCTCGCCGCTGTAGTTCGGGCCGACGGGGGCGAGCGGCAGCTCGGCGGCGATGCGGCGCACGACTTCCGCCGAGGGAATCACCTCGGCCATGTTCCAGCCGTTCGAGGCGCCCACGTCCATGTATTCGATGAAGCGCAGGATATAAGGCGAACCCTTGAAGTGGCGCGCCATCGGCAGGATCTCGCCGTCATTGGTGCCGCCCTTGACCACCATGTTGATCTTGATCGGTCCCAGTCCGGCATCGTGCGCGGCGTCGATGCCGTGCAGGACGTCGGCCACCGAGAAGTCGACGTCGTTCATGCGCTTGAACATGGCGTCGTCGAGCGCGTCGAGCGAGACCGTCACGCGGTCCAGGCCCGCATCCTTCAGCGCGCGCGCCTTGCGCGCCAGCAGCGAGCCGTTGGTGGTGAGCGTGAGGTCGAGCGGGCGGCCCGAAGGCGTCGGGATCGCGCGCAGCATGGCGACCAGGCGCTCCAGGTCCTTGCGCAGCAACGGCTCGCCGCCGGTCAGGCGCAACTTCTCGACGCCGTGCGCCACGAACAGCCGCGCCACCCGCGCGATTTCCTCGAACGAGAGCAGGGCGCCATGCGGGAGATAGGCGTAGTCCTTGTCGAACACCTCTTTCGGCATGCAGTAGACGCAGCGGAAATTGCAGCGGTCGGTGACGGAGATGCGCAGGTCGTGCAGGGGCCGCCCGAGCGCGTCCAGCAGCAGTCCGCTGGGCGCTTCAGGCGCGCCGGGAACCGCCAGCGCTTGCGAGCGCAGGTCGTTGATCAGGACGATTTTTTCAGCCATGCCAATACGATAGCACGAGCCCCGCCAGTGCACAGGCGGCAATCAGTTTGATCGGTCCGAGCTTGAAGCGCAGCAGCGCCACGCTGGCGGCCGCGCCGATGGCGATCGCCGCCGGCTGGGCGCGCCCGTCGGCGAAGAACACGTGCTGGCCGAAGAACACGGCAAGGCTGGCGATGACCCCGACCACGGCGGCCGAGATGGCGGTGAGCGGCGCGCTCCAGTGCAGCTTGCCGCGTCCCGACTCGACCAGCGGGCCGCCTGCCAGGATGAAGACAAAGGAAGGCAGGAAAGTGAACAGGGTGGCGACCAGGGCGCCCGCGATGCCGCCCAGGGCGAGGGTGTCCGGGCCGCACAGCGCATGGGTCCAGCCGCCGACGAAGCCGACGAAGGCGACGATCATGATCAAGGGGCCGGGCGTGGTTTCGCCCAGGGCCAGGCCGTCGATCATCTGGTGCGCGCTCAGCCAGCCGTAGTGGTCGACCGCGCCCTGGACCACGTAGGGCAGCACGGCATAGGCGCCGCCAAAGCTCATCAAGGCGGCCTTGCCGAAAAACCATCCCATGTGGGCCAGCGTGCCGTCCGGGCCGGACAGCAGCGCCAGCGCCAGCCAGGCTCCAAGGGCGAGCAGGCAGCCGACTGCGCTAGTCAGGAGCAGGCGGCGCATGCTGAAGGTCGCATGCTCCGGCGTGGGGGTGTGGTCGTCGATCAAGGCGGGGCCGGCAGGCTTGTGCCCGGCCTGGTGCGCGCCGCCCGGCTGGAAGTAATGCGGCCACAGGCGGGCGCCCAGGACGCCGGCGAGGGCGGCGCCGAGCACGATCGCGGGGAAGGGCGCGTCGAAGACGGCGATCGCGAGGAAGGCGGCGAAGGCGATCGCGGCCAGCAGCCCGTTGCGCAGGGTGCGAGCGCCGATGCGCCAGGCGGCGGCGATCACGATGGCGACCACGGCCGGCTTGATGCCGCCCATGATGCCGGCGATCACGGCCAGATGGCCGAAAGCGAGGTAGATCCAGGACAGGGCGGTCAGGAGCACCAGCGAGGGCAGGATGAACAGCAGTCCGGCCGCGATGCCGCCCGGCGTGCGGTGCAGCAGCCAGCCGATGTAGATGGCCAGCTGGGTGGCTTCGGGGCCGGGCAGCAGCATGCAGTAGTTGAGGGCGTGCAGGAAGCGCTGCTCGGAGATCCAGCGCCGGCGTTCCACCAGTTCGCTGTGCATCAGGGCGATCTGGCCCGCGGGACCGCCGAAGCTGATGAAGCCGAGCTTGAGCCAGTAGAGCAGGGCGGTGCGGAAGGGGATGGGTGGGGGCATCCGGGTATTTTATGGTGTTGGTGTTTCGGTAAGGTGACTGGCTGCGGAGCGAAACTTGGGTCCCCGCCTTCGCGGGGATGACGTTCAAACGTACGCAGCGCAAGGTCACGGTTGTGGCCCGCACCCTAAACACGTCATCCCCGCGCAGGCGGGGACCCAAGTTTGCATGCAAACCACCAGCGTCAACAAAAAAGGGAAGCCGAAGCTTCCCTTTTACGCTACGCCAGGATTACTGGCGCGTATCCACCTGGATCAGCGGCTCATCCACCGGCGGCGGCAGCGGCTTGCGCACGCGGCGTGGGCGCACCGGTTCCGGGGCCTGGGCGGCGGCTTCCTGGGCTGCGCGCAGTTTTTCCGGATCGGTCGACGCCAGCTGCAGGCCGGCGTTCGACAGCAGCTCGTTCAGGTCCGCAGGCGCTGCGGCAGGAGCCGGAGCCGAAACAGGAGCCGGAGCCGGAGCAGGAGCCGGAGCAGGAGCAGGAGCAGGAGCAGACACCGGCGCTGGCGCCGGCTCGACCGCCACCGCGGCGACCGGCTCGGCCACCGGAGCGGCTTCCACGACAGGCGCAGGGGCCGGTGCGGGTGCAGCTTCGGCGGCAGGCGCCGGTGCAGCGGCTGCCTGCTCGGCGGCGGCAGCGGCGCGGGCCGCGGCCATCGATGCCGAGGTCGGGAACATGTGCTGCGGCGCTGCGGCCGATGCTTCCACCGGACCCGGAGCCGGAGTTGCGGCAGGCGCGGGTGCGGCTTCAGCTTTCGGCTGGGCGGCGGCAGCGACCGACGCGGCGGTCGGGAACGGCCACGGGCCCGGCTCGCCCTGCTTGGCGGGCTGCCTGGCTTCGGCGGCCACCTTGGCCGCTTCCACGTCCGCTACCGGGGTGAATGCCGGCGCGTCTTGCGCGCCGTCGAGGTTCTCGGCGCCTTCTGCCTGGTCGCGGTCGCGGCGGTTACGGTTGCGGCCACCACGGCGGCGACGGCGGCGCGGCTCGTCGCCGCCTTCGCCATCGAGTTCCTCGCCATCCGGACCGGGACCGGCCACGGCTACTTTCACGGCGTGCTCCAGCACGTCGCCGTGCGGGGTGGAGGTCGACAGTTCGGTTTCCGCGACGGCCAGCGGCTGCTTCAGTTCCTCGACCTTGGCTTCGGTGGCCGGCGCGGCCAGGCGTTCCCCGCGGTCGCTGCGCTCACGCGGCTGGCGCGGTGCGCGTTCCGGGCGTTCGCCACGTTCCTTGCGCTCGCCGCGTTCGGCACGCTCAGGACGCTCGGCGCCTTCGGCACGCGGTGCTGCGCCGTCCAGCTGCTCACGCGGTTCGCGCGGCTGGCGTTCCTTGCGTTCCTTGCGCGGCGGACGGGCATCGGCTTCCGGCGCCTTGGCGGCGTCTTCGCCCGGCGCGCCCTTGGCAACGATGTCACGTGCTTCGCGCGGCTCGCGCTCGTCACGCTCGCGGCCCTGCTTGCCACCGGTGCGGCCGTTGCGCGAACGCTGGCCACGGTTGCCGCGGTCGCCGCCGCGTTCGGCGGGCGCCGGTGCGGCGGGTTTCTCGGTCGGCAGCGGCGCCGGGGCCGGGGTCGGGGCGGCAGGCGCACCGAAGAAGAAGTTGCGCAGGCGCGCGAAGAAGCCTTGCTCGGCCGGCGCGGCGACCGGAGTGAGCACCGGGCTCGGCGCGGCTTCCACCGGCTTGGCCGGCTTGGCGGCTTCGCTGCGGTCCACCATCGGGGCCGGCTGGGCCGGGGTGATGGTCTTGACCACGGCTTCCTGGCGCGGCTTCTGCTCTTCCTTCTGGCGCTTGGCGTAGGCCATGTCGGTGTCGGCCGACTCGGCCATGGTGTAGCTGGCGGCGGCGTCTTCCAGGCGCGGATCGTCGTGCTTGATGCGCTCGAGTTTGTAGTGCGGGGTATCCAGGTGCTTGTTCGGGATCAGGATCACCGTGATGCGGTGGCGGTTCTCGATCTTGAGCACTTCGCCGCGTTTTTCGTTCAGCAGGAAAGCGGCGACATCGACCGGCACTTGCACGTGGATCGCGGCCGAGTTTTCCTTCATCGCTTCTTCCTGGATGATGCGCAGCACCTGCAGGGCGGACGATTCGGTATCGCGGATGTGGCCGGTGCCCGAGCAGCGCGGGCAGGTCACGTGGGAGCCTTCCGACAGGGACGGACGCAGGCGCTGGCGCGACAGTTCCATCAGGCCGAAGCGCGAGATCTTGCCCATCTGGACGCGCGCACGGTCATGGTGCAGGGCATCCTTGAGGCGCTGTTCCACTTCGCGCTGGTTCTTGGCCACTTCCATGTCGATGAAGTCGATCACGATCAGGCCGCCCAGGTCGCGCAGGCGCAGCTGGCGGGCCACTTCGTCGGCCGCTTCGCAGTTGGTGTTGAAGGCGGTGGTCTCGATGTCCGAGCCGCGGGTGGCGCGGGCCGAGTTGACGTCGATCGAGACCAGGGCTTCGGTGTGGTCGATCACGATCGCGCCGCCCGACGGCAGCGGCACGGTGCGCGCGTAGGCGGTTTCGATCTGGTGTTCGATCTGGAAACGCGAGAACAGCGGCACGTCGTCGCTGTAGCGCTTCACGCGGTGCGCCATGTCGGGCATCACGTGGCTCATGAACTGCTGGGCCTGTTCGTAGATCTCGTCGGTGTCGATCAGGACTTCGCCGATGTCCGGCTGGAAGTAGTCGCGGATGGCGCGGATGACGAGCGAGGATTCCTGATAGATCAGGAAGGCGCCCGCGGCCGACTTGCCGGCGCCTTCGATCGCGCGCCACAGCTGCATCAGGTAGTTCAGGTCCCACTGCAGTTCTTCGACGTTGCGGCCGATGCCGGCGGTGCGGGCGATGACCGACATGCCTTGCGGCAGGTCGAGCTTGTCCATGGTCTCGCGCAGTTCCTGGCGCTCTTCGCCTTCGACCCGGCGCGAGACGCCGCCGCCGCGCGGATTGTTCGGCATCAGGACCAGGTAGCGGCCGGCCAGCGAGATGAAGGAGGTCAGGGCCGCGCCCTTGTTGCCGCGCTCTTCCTTCTCGACCTGGACCATGATTTCCTGGCCTTCGCGCAGCGCTTCCTTGATGGTGCAATTGCGGACGTCGACGCCGTCACGGAAATAAGTGCGGGCAACTTCTTTGAAGGGGAGGAAGCCGTGGCGGTCTTCGCCGTAGCTGACGAAGCAAGCTTCGAGGGAGGGTTCGATGCGGGTGATGACACCCTTGTAGATATTCGACTTGCGCTGTTCGCGTCCGGCCGTTTCGATATCGATGTCGATCAGTTTCTGGCCATCGACGATCGCTACGCGCAGCTCCTCTTGCTGCGTAGCGTTAAACAACATACGTTTCATTTTTATAAACTCCGCGACCCGTGGGCCGTGCCAATGCCGTCCTTGCGGACGGCGAAGTACAGGGAATACGCGAAGAAGGGAGCGTTGGAGGGAGTAATGCCCGGGGCGTGCGGCGCGGCGACGCGATGCGTCGCTGCCCGCAACAGGGCGCGAATGGAGCCGAACGTCATTGCCTTCGCACGCCGCAACCTCGACCAGGACGCCTGCCATCCCTTCGGGATTGGCACGACGCCGGGAGGGCGGTGCGCAACAACCAGCCAAACCTTAGCCAGCACACAAACCAAGACTTCGACAGCCAGGCGATGACCGGGCCAAGAATAACCTGTCGCGCGTTGCCACTGTTGGCCTGCGATGCGCGCCGCACTGTCTGCGGCGCCGCGTCCCGGCCAATCGGTGGCCGCCCGCTAGGGTTGTTCCAGCTTTTTCAAATCAATCAGCCTTGACTCAAGCCTTCAGCATGAGGCTTACATCGGGTCGGGCGAAAACGACAAGCGTTATCGACGCCATCAACCGGCGAGCCGCCACGGGAGGCTTGCCGGTACTTATCCTTAACAATCCAAACAATCCAATCCTGCACCCAGACGCGCAACCCGATTACAACTGCAGGTGCAACCCTGGTCCGCCTTTTGGGTGTGCGTACACTATTCGGAACCCGCGCCTAACCTGCTGCGCGTTGCACTGTCGGCCTGCGATGCTCGCCGTACTCCTCGTACGGTGAGCATCACCCCCTTGGGGGCTCGGCCAACATTGCTGCCGCTCGCGACGGTTATCCGCGAATTCCTCTTTTTCCACCGAATTTGCACATTGGCGGGGCCGGTGGAACGCGCCCCTGTGTAAAATATCGTTTTATTTCTTACACCAGCAGAGGTTTGACCGCCGCCTGTCGATTATATATTCAAAATGAAGGACTTAGAGAGAATTTCTGGGAAGACAGACAGAATGGCGTTACAGAACGATGTTGTTCCCCCTTCATCACAGCCGGCGCTCCAGGCCCAATTCGTGACGATTTCGGAAGAAGAAGCCGGTCAGCGAATTGACAATTATTTGTTGCGAGTTTGTAAAGGCGTACCCAAGAGCCATATCTACCGCATCCTGCGCTCGGGCGAAGTCCGGGTCAACAAGGGGCGCATCGACCAGATGTACCGCCTGGACGCAGGCGACGTGGTGCGCATTCCGCCGATCCGCCTGGCCGAGAAGGCCAGCAGCCAGGTTGCGCCAGGGGCGGAATTCGCGATCGTGTTCGAAGATACCCACCTGCTCGTCATCGACAAGCCGGCCGGCATCGCCGTGCACGGCGGCTCGGGCGTGTCGTATGGCGTGATCGAGCAGTTGCGCGCCGCGCGTTCAGATGCCAAGTTCCTGGAACTGGTGCACCGCCTCGACCGCGAAACCTCGGGCCTGCTCCTGATCGCCAAGAAGCGCAGCGCCCTGACCAACCTGCACATGCAGATGCGGGACGGCCTGACCGACAAGCGCTACCTGACCGCCGTGTTCGGCGACTGGACCAACAAGCGCCAGCACGTCAAGTTGCCGCTGCATAAGTTTACGACGCCGGATGGCGAGCGCCGCGTGGTGGTGCAGGCGGGCGGGCAGGAAGCGCACACGGTGTTCAACCTGAAGCGCAAGTGGCAGGACTTCGCCCTGCTCGAAGCCGAGCTCAAGACCGGCCGCACGCACCAGATCCGCGTGCACCTGGCGTCCTCGGGATTTCCGATCCTGGGTGACGAGAAGTACGGCGACTTCGCGCTCAACAAGCGGCTGCAGAAGGCGGACGCGGAGCGGGGTGCGCTGCGCCGCATGTTCCTGCACGCCTGGCAGATCACCTTCACCCACCCGGACACCGGCAAGCCGCTCAGCCTGCGCGCGCCGCTTCCGGCGGAGTGCGAGCGATTCTTGGTAAGCTTGGGGCAAGCACTCGCATGAGCTGCCCAGCCGGGCAGCCCGCGACCACCCATTTCACAGGACCGGCGGCCAAGGGCCGCCGTTAAACATGGCAAGAAAACAATTTGATCTGATCGTCTTCGACTGGGACGGCACGCTGATGGACAGCACGGCGACCATCGTCAAGTGCATCCAGTCGGCCGCGCGCGATCTGGGCTTGCCGGTGCCCAGCGACGCCTCGGCCGCCCACGTGATCGGCCTTGGCCTGTCGGAAGCGATGCAGGCCGTGATGCCGAACATCGACCCCGCGCTGACTCCGCGCATGGTCGAGCGCTACCGTTACCATTTCCTCACCAAGGACCATGAACTGGTGTTGTTCGAGGGTGTACGCGACATGTTGAGCGAACTTGGCAACGAAGGCTACTTCCTGGCCGTGGCCACCGGCAAGAGCCGGGTGGGCCTGAACCGCGCCCTCAACGCGGCCGGCCTGCTGTCGACCTTCGACGCCACCCGTTGCGCGGATGAGACATTTTCCAAGCCGCATCCTGCGATGCTGCAAGAGCTGACCAGGGAGCTGGGGCAGGACTTGCGCCGTACCGTTATGATCGGCGACACCACGCATGACCTCATGATGGCGAACAATGCGGGCGCGGCCGGTATCGCAGTCGAGTTCGGCGCGCATCCGGTCCAGCAGTTGCAGGCTTGCAAGCCGCTGTTCTCGGCGCGCTCGATTCCCGAACTGCATGCCTGGCTGCTCGAGAACGCATGACGATGAGCACGGAAGCGGGCCTGTTCGTGTGCGATGCGGACGTGTTGCTTGATGGGGGCAGGGGTGTGCGCTTCCCGGTGCAGGTCTATGGACAGCCCGCGACCGGCTTCGTGGTGCGCTTCGACGGTAAACCATTTGCCTATTTGAACCGTTGTGCCCATGTGCCCATTGAGCTCGACTGGACAGAAGGCGTATTCTTCGAAAGCAGCGGCCTGTACCTGATGTGCGCGACCCATGGCGCCGTGTACGAGCCCGAAAGCGGTCGCTGTGCCGGCGGACCCTGCCGTGGCGGCCGGCTGCTGCCGATCGCCGTGGTCGAGCATGATGGAAAGATTTTCTGGCAGCCGGATCATCAGATCCAGGCGCCCGTGTAAACTAAACGATTTGCGGCGAACTTCAGACAACGACAGCGTTTATGACCGACCACACCAGCAACGACCACCCGGGCGACAGCCGCCTTGCCGCCAACCCGACGGTAGGCAACTGGGAGCGCGAGACGCTCGAAAAGCTGGTGTTCGCCACGGTGCAGGAGCGCCGCGCGGCGCGCCGCTGGGGCATCTTCTTCAAGCTCAGCTTCCTGATCGTGGCGCTGCTGGGCCTGTGGGCCTACTACGACTTCAACTTCGGCACCACGGGCGACGAAAACCTGGGTCGCCACACCGCGCTGATCGAAATTAACGGCGAAATCGAAGCGGAAGGCAGCGGCGCGGCCGATACCGTGATTCCTTCGCTGAACAAGGCCTTCTCGGACTCCGGCTCGGCGGCGGTGGTGCTGCGCATCGACAGCCCCGGCGGCAGCCCGGTACAGGCCGGCATCATCGTCGACGAGATCCAGCGCCTCAAGCGCGGCTATCCGGACAAGCCGCTGTACGTGGTGGTGGACGAGATCTGCGCCTCGGGCGGTTATTACATCGCCTCGGCGGCCGACCGCATCTACGTCAACAAGGCCTCGATCGTCGGCTCGGTCGGCGTGCTGATGGACAGCTTCGGCTTTACCGGTACCATGGACAAGCTGGGCGTCGAGCGGCGCCTGATGACGGCCGGCGAGAACAAGGGCTTCCTCGACCCGTTCAGCCCCCAGTCCGACACGCACAAGGCGCACGCCCAGGCCATGCTCAACGAGATCCACCAGCAATTCATCTCGGTGGTGCGCGCCGGGCGCGGCAAGCGCCTGAAGGAAACCCCGGATACCTTCTCCGGCCTGTACTGGACCGGCGCCAAGGCGGTCGAGATGGGCCTGGCGGACGGCTTCGGCACCGTGGACACGGTGGCGCGCGACATCGTCAAGGCCGAGGACATCGTCGACTACACGGCCCACGAAGGCCTGCCGGAGCGGGTGCTCAAGAAGTTCGGCGCTGCGGTCGGCGAAAACGCGGTCAAGGCCGCAACGCGGGGCGCGCTTCCGAAGCTGCACTAAGAACTGATCCCAGCAGGCAAGAGTCGCTCCTGGCGCGCCTGGCAAGCGCAGCGCATCGCTCGCCGTTGTGTGGCCAGCCACGCTGCCTCCTCGCGCCTTGCCTGCACTTCCCATGCATCGCCATGCGCTTCCTCCCACCTGCTTTCCTCCCACCTGCTGGGACAGGTTCTAATCGTCGTTGCGTCGAGCATACTGCGCCGAGATTTTTGCTTGCATCCGGTGGCAAAAAGACTATAGTGAGTGTGTAGCTGCTGCCGCGACGGAAGATACCTAAACCAGCCTGTTCGTTATCGACCGATACGCACGAGCACTACCCGCTGCACCTGCCGTGCAGTTTCGAGAGAATTCAATTCCTCATGGTTGTGATTCCCCCTCGGGATTGGAACGACGGCTTCGGCCGTCGTTTCCATTTATATGCATGTCATGTGCAGGTCCCCAGGTGCTGGGTATCGCCGTCGAGGCTGGGACGGGCCGGCTCCAGGGGCGGAGGCAGGGCGTCGGCATGCAAGGCATCGTCATGCTGGGCAAAGCCGCCGCGGTCGAGCCATGCCTGGTAGTCGCGCACGGCGCGCGCATGCCAGGCGCCGCGCAGGGGCGGATCGCCTTCGTGCAGATGCGGCACCTCGCCGCCGTAGCGCCAGCGCGCCAGCGCCAGGCGGGTGGGGAAGAGCGCGGCATGGCTGGATGCCAGACGCTGCCGGGCCAGGTGGGCGTCGGCTGCGGAAAGCTTTCCATGTCCTGTGTCGAGATCATCGTTCACGGTGCTTGTCCTCTGGTTACAGATTGCTTTCCTATATGCCGAGTAAATATTCCGGCGGACGATTAGGGAAATTCCTAACGCTTTGAAGTCTATCAACCGCATTCTTTGGCGGCTTGAGGCTTATCAAATGTGCGTTTGGATGCAATGTTTGCCCTTGCGGGAGAGTGTACGGGTGTGCGGATTGGGGAACTCCCAGGCGGCTTCCGCGCCTTCTGCCCTTCTGTTAAAGTCTCGCCCCATGAGTAAACTCTCCCTAGACCGCATCCTGCAATCCCAGGGTTTCGGTACCCGCAAATACTGCCGCGCCTTGATCGAGGACGGCGACGTCGCCGTCAATGGCGAGATCCAGGACAATTTCAAATCCACCTTCGACACCCAGGACCTGGTCCTGACCGTGTTCGACGAGGAATGGCGCTATCGCGAGCGCGTCTATCTCGCCCTCTACAAGCCGGCCAACTACGAGTGCTCGCGCAAGCCGAGCCATCACCCGGGCGTGCTCACCTTGCTGCCGGAACAGTTCACCTGGCGCGAAGTGCAACCGGTCGGCCGGCTCGACCACGACACCACCGGCCTGCTGCTGATGTCGGACGACGGCCCCTTCATCCATGCCCAGTCCTCGCCCAAGCGCCACGTGCCCAAGGTCTACCAGGCCACCACCGCCGAGCCGGTGACGGACAGCCTGGTCGAACAGATGCTGGCCGGCGTCCAGTTGCACGACGAACCGGCGCCGCTGAAGGCGGTGTCCTGCATTCCGCGGGGCGAGCACCTGCTCGAGATCGTGCTGGAGCAGGGCAAGTACCACCAGGTCAAGCGCATGCTGGCCGCCGCCGGCAATCATTGCGGCGCGCTGCACCGTTCCCAGATCGGAGGCCTGAGCCTGGAAGCGCTCGGCCTGCGCGAAGGCGAGTGGTGCTTCCTGGAGCAAGCCCAGCTCGACCTGCTCGTGCCCGCCTGAGTATCCCGGCCATCCAGCCTGCAGCCGTGCGTGCACGGCTGCAACACGTGCGACATCGATAAGCAATTTCCGCGACACTCGTGGGGATGGCGGCCCGGAAAGGGCCGCTGCGCACTAGCCTTATCGAAAAGTAGACTCCATGCACGTTCATCGCCCCAAGATTTCCCTTCTTTCCTTCCTGTTCGCAAGTTCCGCCCTGGCCCAGGGCCAGCCCGGATCGCTTCCCCAGTCCATGGCGGACTGCACGCCCTTGCTCGACAGCGCCCAGCGCCTGGCATGCTTCGACCGCCTGGCCGCGAGCCAGGCGGCGCCGGCCGCCGCCAGCGCCGCCGCTTCGGCCCAGGCGGCAGCAGCCGCCGCATCGAGCGCCTCCGCACCAACCAATTCGGCCTACGACGCGCCGCGCACGGCCGAGGTCGACGTCGCCGCCTCGGTCGACCCGACGGTGGAAGCCGCCAATGGCTATACCATGAGCGCCCACTGGGAGCTGGATGCGCGGGACAAGCGCGGCACCTTCGCCTTTCGGCCGCACAACCCGAACTACCTGATCGCTACCCGCACCTACCGGCCCAACGACCGGCCCTACCTGCCGTTCCGCGAGGCGGCCGGCATCGAGAGCGGCCTGTCGAAGGGCGAGCTGGAATTCCAGCTAGGGTTCAAGATGAAGGCGGTCGAGACCCTGTTCGACAAGCCGGTCGATGTCTGGTTCGGCTATACCCAGAACAGTTTCTGGCAGGCCGGCAACCACAAGGCCTCGAGCCCCTTCCGCGAGACCAATTACTCGCCCGAGCTGATGGTGGTGACGCCGCTGAATGTCGGCGTCCTGGGCACCAACCTGCGTTTCCTGAACCTGGGCTTCGTGCACCAGTCGAACGGCCAATCCTCGACCCTGTCGCGCAGCTGGAACCGCTTCTATGCCCAGGTGGGCCTGGAGCGCGGTCCGCTGTCGGTCACCGCCAAGGTCTGGAAGCGCGTGAACGAATCGCTGGAAGAAGACAACAACCCGGACATCATCGACTACCTGGGCCGCGCCGAGCTGGCCGGTTCCTGGCGCCTGCACGGCGGCCACGAGCTGACGGCCCTGCTGCGCCATAACTTCCACACGCATAAAGGCTCGACCCAGCTGGGCTGGGCCTTCCCGGTGGCGGGGCCGCTGAAGGGCTACCTGCACTGGTTCTCGGGCTATGGCCAGAGCATGATCGACTACAACTACTTCCAGCGCAGCGTCGGCGCCGGCGTGGTGGTCAAGTACTGAGCGGGGCCGTAGAATGGCGCTCCCGCCACCAGGAGCGCCCATGAAACTTGCCACCCTTAACGACGGCACCCGCGACGGCCAGCTGGCCGTGGTGTCGCGCGACCTCAAGACCGCCCACATCGCCGACGGCATCGCGCCGACCCTGCAGGCCGCGCTCGACGACTGGGGCTTCATCGCCCCGCAGCTCGACGAGCTGTACCGCCAGCTGAACGAGGGCAGGGCGCGCCGGCCCTTCGATGTCGATCCCGCGCGCTGCATGGCGCCGCTGCCGCGCGCTTACCAGTGGGCCGACGGCTCGGCCTACGTCAACCACGTCGAGCTGGTGCGCCGCGCGCGCGGCGCCGAGATGCCGGCTTCGTTCTGGGAAGATCCCCTGATGTACCAGGGCGGCAGCGACGACTTCCTGGGACCGCGGGACGATATCGTGCTGGCGCACGAGGAGTGGGGCATCGACTTCGAGGCCGAGGTCGCGGTGGTCACCGGCGACGTGCCGATGGGCGCGACGCCGGACGAGGCGCACGGCCAGATCCGCCTGCTGATGCTGGCGAACGATGTCTCGCTGCGCAACCTGATCCCCGAGGAATTGGCCAAGGGCTTCGGCTTCCTGCAGTCGAAACCCGCCACCAGCTTCGCGCCGCTGGCCGTGACCCCCGACGAGCTGGGCGAGGCCTGGCGCGGCGGCAAGGTCCACCTGCCGCTGCGCTCGAGCTGGAACGGCCACCTGGTGGGACAGCCGGATGCGGGCGTGGACATGGTCTTCAATTTCCCCCAGCTGGTCGCCCACCTGGCCAAGAGCCGCAACGTACGCGCCGGCAGCATCGTCGGTTCGGGGACGGTGTCGAACAAGGATGCGTCGCGGGGGTATTCGTGCATTGCGGAGCAACGCTGCCTGGAGATGATCGCGCACGGGGAGGCGGTGACGCCGTTCATGCGCTTCGGGGATACGATCCGGATCGAGATGCTGGACGAGAAGGGGAAGTCGGTGTTCGGGGCGATCGAGCAGGTGGTGAAGCGGCTGGAGAGGTGAGTGCGGGCTTTGGTGGTTTGCTGAGTGCCTTGGATCCTGGCCTCCGCCCACTGCTGTCCGGGATAATTTCACCTAGCTTGAAAATCGTCGTACGCCCCACTGGCGCCTGCGACTTCCGGCGAAGTGAACTGAACCCAAGTCCGTTGCTGGCCGTTAGCGTTCGTTGCGGCCACTCATGCAAGCTTAGGTTCCGGCCGAGGGGACGCCGAGTCCCGGAACGACGAGCTAGTGGCTGAAAGTAGCCCTGGTGTAATTTACATTGCTGGTATTGCAAACAAAAACCTGCTAATGCAGAGATAGCGATTATCCCGGACAGCAGTGGGCCTCCGCCGGGATGACGTGCTTACGTAAAGGGCCGAAGCCGCTGCAGCTTATATCCTCCGCACCTTAAAACAACGTCATCCCGGCGAAGGCCGGGATCCAAGTTCCCATGCAAACCCCGATCACCGAACCGGCGTAGTCGCCCAAAACGCATCCCCCGCTGAATCCCCATCCAGCCGCACTTCCACCGGCCGCGTCATCCTCCTCACCGCATCCGCCTTCACCAGCCGTCCATCCGCCTCGTGCAGCCGGTACCACAGGAACGCGACCCCCGACAGCGCCAGCCGCTGCCCGGTAAACAAGTTGTCCCGGACCACGCTCATCCCTTCCAGCCGCAGGTCCACGTCCAGCACCAGCGCGCCCTGGCTGCGTTCGGCCTGGCCGAGATAGCGCGCCGCCACGAACAGCGGGCTCTTGTCGCTCGCTTCACCCACCTTCAAGGAATCGATGAAGGCGTCGACCGCCTTCAGCTGGGCGCGGGCGGCGTCCTCCATCGCGTTCAGTTCCAGCTTGAGCCCGCCCTTCGCGCCGGCGGCCAGCCGCTCCAGGCTGTCCGCGTGCTGGGCCAGCGTGGCGCGGTGGCCGCCCAGGGCGCGCACCCGTCCCAGCAGGCGCTCGTGGCGTGACCAGTCGAGCTCGCCCAGGTAGCCGCCGCCCAGGCCGCCGAGGCGCGCCGGGCAGCTGCGCGCCATCGCGCTGGCGAACAGGGCGCGCGCGCCCTCGCCGTAGCC